>JALEYA010000105.1 GCA_022779945.1 Oscillospiraceae bacterium
ACAACCGGCAAAACCGACGAGGTTGTTTCTCCCGAATTCAAAGCGGCAGGTCACAAGTGCGTGCTGATTAAGCCCGAATATAATAAAAACGGACTTCCCGATACCGAATCGCTGATTTCCGTATTCAACAAGGTTACAACCCTTATGAGAAGTGGAACCGTCAAAGCGGCTTATACACCCGGCTTCGGCGGTGTGGCGGAAGCGGTTATGAAGATGTGCTTCGGTAACGGTATCGGCTTTAAATACGATCAGAACGTTTCGGCGGATGACATCTTCGGTTACAACTACGGCGCCTTTATTCTTGAAACGGTCGGTGACGTTGACGAGGGTATCGTACTCGGTACAACAACCGACGAAAAAGCTATTACTTACGGCGACAAGAGCGTTTCGCTCGATAAACTTCTTGGTATTTACGAAAACAAGCTTGAGCCGGTTTATCCGTGCAACATCGAGCAAAGCGGCGGAAAAATCGAGAATTTCTCCTTTACTGCCAAAACAAGACCGTCTCCTGCGATTAAGGTTGCAAAACCGAAGGTGCTCATCCCCGTTTTCCCGGGCACAAACTGCGAATATGATTCTGCCAAGGCGGTCGAAAGAGCAGGAGCCGAAGCGGAAATTATCGTTATCAGGAACCTGACCGCAAGCGGTATCGCCGAATCGGCGGACTACTTTGCAAAGCGTCTCTCGGAGTCTCAGATCGTCTTTATCCCGGGCGGCTTCTCGGGCGGCGACGAGCCGGACGGTAGCGGTAAGTTCATCACGGCTTTCTTCCGGAATGCCGCTATCAAAGAAGAGGTCACCAAGCTTTTAGAACAGCGCGACGGTCTGATGTGCGGTATCTGCAACGGCTTCCAGGCGTTAATCAAGCTCGGACTTGTTCCCTACGGAAAGATTATCGACACCGACGAAAGCTGTCCGACGCTGACGTTTAACACCATCGGCAGACATCAGTCAAGAATTGTCCGGACGAGAATCGCTTCGAACAAGTCACCGTGGCTTTCTTCCACAAAGGTCGGCGAGGTATATTCTGTTCCGATTTCTCACGGTGAGGGTCGTTTCCTGGCAAGTGAGGAGCTTATCCGTAAGCTTTCTGAAAACGGTCAAATCGCCACGCAGTACTGTGACCTTGACGGCAACGCCACAAGCGATGTTCACTTTAACCCGAACAACTCCGCTTTTGCGATCGAGGGTATCACGTCCCCCGACGGCAGAGTCTTCGGCAAGATGGGTCACAGCGAAAGAATCGACACCGGACTTTACAAGAATGTCGAGGGGAACTACGACATCGGAATGTTCCGGAATGCTGTGGAGTACTTCAAATAAGAACACGGTAAAAAATCAGCCGTCCGAGCAAAATCGGGCGGCTGTCCTTTTATGTTTTTTCTGTTTCTCCGGCTTCAGGCGAGGCTTCATTTTCCTTTTCTATCTCATACCAATCCGCTTCAAAGTCCGCTGCACTGTACGCAAACTGCGCCTCATCGAGCGTTTTTATCAGTCTGTTTGCCATCGGAAGAAGCGAGGTTAGGTTTATCCCGTCGGCAACCGCATTTTTCACAATCGGCATCGCTTTAGAGACGATTCGGTTGAACTTCATTTTCGGCATTTTTACACCAAGCGCTTTTGCCGTCGGCTTGACAATCGGCTGATAAACCGTTTTTTCGATAAAGCTTTCGGTCAGCTTGTTAAAGCTCTTGCTTGTCACCGAGGACGACAACAGCTTCAGTGCTTTTTCGGCTTTTCCCGAGCCTGTCATAACGCTGTAATACAAATGAAGCCGACTGACCGTTTTGTCTAGATCGGTATCGGTGTGTGTCCAGAAGTCGTTTTCTCCGTACAGGTAGGCAATCTGCTGAATCATTCTGACAGCCGCCGCATAAAACAGAAGCGTCTGATACGGTATGATACAGTTTTTGATGACGTCATCGGGAATGTCAAGCAATCCGCTTTTTCCTGTTTCTTTCTGCGCAAGTGTGACTGCTGTTTTGCGAAGAGCGCCTCGTTCATATCCTGCGCCGACAGGGCCCTTTTCAAGAATATCATCAAGGCTGATTGACTCGTCCCCGGCAAACTGACGGGTCAGAAAGTCGTTGCGGTCGATCCGTACGGATTCAATCCGGATAACCGTCTGAATAATCTCCTCTTCGGACAGGAGAATTTCACCGTTGTGCATGCCGGCTGTGTACCGTTCATAGCGCTGTTTGATTTTCTTTCCGGATGAGACAATTTTTCGCGAGGCTTCACGCACAGATTCGGTCAGTTTTTTTACGGTGGGCAATTATGATACAACTCCGTTTTCATGATTCGGTTCATTATAACAAAACTGTCGGGCTATTGCAAGAAGTGAAAGCGAATTGTTCCTTTTTGTTTTTGAAAATCCCGAAATTTATATTTGCCGCAATCCCGGATAATGTAAAATTTTCAAGCGTTCGATTTTCGGACGCTTCTTTTCTTATAAAAACAATCAGCCCGACCTTTCGGACGGACTGACTGCTTTGGGAGGAAAATGCATCTATACTTATCTCTTGTTTTCAATATCGCTGATCATCTGCACTCTTTTTGCGTGCCGTCCGCCCTCATATTCGCCGGAAAGCCACGCGTCGACAATCATCAGCGCTAAGTCTCCGCCGACAACACGGGAACCGAAAGCGAGCATATTCGTATCATTATGCTGACGGGACAAAAGCGCCGAATACGGCTCACTGCAGACCACACAGCGGATTCCTTTGACCTTGTTGGCGGAAATCGAAATTCCGATTCCCGTTCCGCAAATAACGATTCCTCGGTCACATTCGCCGCTTGCCACGGCATTCGCCGCCTTTTCGCCGTAAATCGGATAATCCGTGCGCTCCGTACTGTCTGTTCCGAAGTCCACGACTTCGTGTCCCTTTTCGGTCAGATGATCGATTACTCTTTTTTTCAGTTCGTAACCCACATGGTCACAACCAATCGCAATTTTCATAATAGTACCTCCTTGGTTTTCAGAACTCAGATCTTGCATTTTTCGAAAAGATCCAACATCTGAAGCCTGACGACCCTATCGGGCGGTACCGGGGAGGGAGATCCCCGGTACCTTTATTAAGAAATGGAGAGGAGAATGAAGTTGGCTGAATTATTTTTTCTCAACGATATAGGAATCAACGGGAATGGTGTCCGGTGTTGCGTTCGGATCGATCTCGGCACCGTCGTTGACAGCCTTGATCATCTGACGAAGTGAGGTCGCACCGATTTCTGCGGAGTCCTGTGCAACGGTTGCCGAAAGCTCGCCTGCTTCAACGCTCTTGAGCGCTTCTGCCGCACCGTCTGTACCGACAACGATAATCTCGCCGAGCTTGCCTGCGTTCTTGACCGCCTGGAGAGCACCAAGAGCCATGGTGTCGTTGCAGCAGTAAATCGCCTTGAGATCCGGATTCTGCTGAATCATGCTTGCGGCGGTGTCAAGAGCCTTCTGTCTGTCCCAGTCAGCCGGCTGAGAACCAACAAGCTTGATGTTTTCTTTCGCTTCAAAAGCGGCGGTTGCGCCCTGCTTACGGGCTTCGCCCGAAGCGTTGCCGGCCTTACCTTCAATGATGGCGACTTCGCCGCCGTCTGTCAGCTTGTCAATGATGAAGTTTGCACCCTTTTCGCCGACCTTAACGTTGTCGGTGGTGGCAAAAGCGATAACACTGCCGCCGGCTGATTTAAGAGAATCCATGTCGATCTTTTCGTCGATGTTCATAACATAGATGCCCTTTTTGTTCGCCTGAACGATACCGTTGATAAGGTTTGTCGGGGAAAGAGGAGCAACGCCGATCGCCTTATAGTTCTTGGCAAGGCAGTTTTCGAAAATACGAAGCTGACCTTCGGTGTCTTCTTCGCTCTGTGCGGCAAAGATATCAACCTTGATGCCCTGCTTGGCGGCCTCTTCTTCAATGCCCTTTTTCATCGTTGCCCAGAAGTCGTTGGAAAGAGTCTTGAGGATGACTGCGTATTCGGCTTCGCCCGAAGCGGTGTTGGCGCTTGTCTCACCGGCCGCCGATGTATCTCCGGCTGCTGTGGTGGCATTGTTCTCTCCCTTTGAGCAGGCGGCAAGGACAAAGCTGAACACGACTGCGAGTGCAAGGAGAACGCTGATAAGTTTCTTTGAATTCTTTTTCATAATGTGATCTCTTCTTTCTTTATAAATTTTGAACTGATGTCTCCGATCAGTCATTTCTGAGTTTATCCGGCAATTTATCTGCCTGCCGAAAGCAGTTTGAGCCGCGCAAATTCTGCGCTTCCGTAGACACCGCTTTGCTGTGTGTGTTGCGAGAAGCGAATGTCGAGATTTGCTTCGGGATAGGGTTTTCTTGTTTTTTCATGGATCGACTTTACGAGTACATCCTTCGGAAAGCCTTCCATATAGAGCACTCCGCCCGCAAGAACAATATAGTCCGGGTCAAGAATATTGATCTCTGTCGCAATCGGCACCGCAAGATCGCTTACATACTTAATCAGTATTGGATCGTCCGGATGCTCTTTAAACACATTCCGGATCAGTGTGTCGGGGAAATACTTTTCACAAAGGTATTCCAGATATTTACCCGAGCATCGGACCTCACTGCAACCGATATTTCCGCAAGTACAGCGGTCGGTGATATCAATCAGCGGAATGTGTCCGAGTTCGCCCGCCGCTCCGTTTTTTCCGGCATAAAAGCTTCCGTTTATATATACCGCATTTCCGAAGCCCGTTCCGACATAAAACCCGAGGATCGTTTTCGTCTCGTCAAGCTTTAAGCAGCTGATATCGTTTTGCAAAAGGAAGTTGACGTCACGGTCAAGAAAAACCGGCATTCTGATTTTTTCTTCGAGCCTGTCAACAAAATCGAGATTGTCAAAACCCTTGAGATTCGGCGTCGAGACAATTTTCTTTTTGTCCTTGCTGACCATTGACGGAATTCCCACACCCACTGCCTTTACCTGATTTTGAATTGCGTAACGGTCCATGTATTTTTCGATTTCGTCCGCCATGATTTCAATAACGTCTCCGGAGTCGAATATACGACTTGAGTTTTTTTCAAAGCCGATGATTTCGCCTTTTCCGTTCACGGCTCCGATACGAAAATTCGTGCCGCCGATATCGATGCCTATTGTTAAAAAGTCCATTGGTTTCACCTCCGTTCTCTTATCGGGTAGCTTGTTCAATTTTTTATTCTTCGCAGCCGGTAAGCTCCTTGAATTCCTTTGTCATAATGTCCCACGCTTTTGTGAGATCCGGATCCTTGGAAAACAGTCCCGACGAGCCGACGATGAAGACCTCGGTTCCGGCGTCGTAAAGACGCTTGAAGGTCTTTTGATTGCAAGAGCCGTCAACCTCGATCAGATACTTGTATCCGTTTTCTTCCTTGAGTCTCTTCGCCTCCCGGATCTTGTCAAGCATCTCTTCGATGAACGGCTGACCGGCAAAGCCCGGATCAACACTCATGATCGTCAGCTTATCGATCCGGTGGATATAATGCTGAATGTAGGAAAGCGGCGTTGCGGGATTCAGGACAACCCCTGTTTTACAGCCGAGAGACTCGATTTTGTTGAGAATGCGGAAAGCATCCCGGTTGATCGTCTCCGCATGAGGACAGATATAAGTCGCTCCCGCTTTGGCAAGCATTTCGATAAAGTCATCCGGATCGGTCACCATCAGATGACAGTCAATCGGCTTTTTCGCAATCGTCGAAAAGACCTTGACAAAGTCGGGCGACAGCGTAATGTTCTTTACAAAGTGACCGTCCATGATATCGACATGATAAAGGTCACAGCGTGAATTCAGAATTTCAGTCTGATTTTTGATGTCAAGAAGATCCATGCACATCAAAGACGGATTAAACATTGGTTTCATATTTTCAACCTGCGGCGCAAGGAAATCTGATGCGCCTCCCCTTTCTTTATTTATTGCTTATCTCTTTCTCGCTACAAAGCGGTCAAGAGCAACCGAACCGATAATCAGTGCACCCATAACGACCTGCTGAAGTGTACTCGGAAGAGCAAGAAGATTCATACCGAAGTTGATAACGCCGATGATGAAGCCGCCCATGACAACGCCGAAGATTTTACCCTTGCCGCCGAAGAAGCTTGTTCCACCGATGATGGAAGCAGCGATTGCGTAGGTTTCAAAGCCCGTTGCCGCAGCCGGTTCAGCGGAGCCGACACGACCCAACAGGACGATACCGGCGATGCCGGCGCAGATACCGGAAATGATGAACACGATCAGGGTATGAAGATTGACGTTGATTCCGGAGTACCAGGCGGAGTCCTTATTGCCACCCAAGGCGTAGATGTTTCTGCCAACCTTGGTCTTTCTCGTCAGGAACGAGAGAATGACCGCAACGGCAATTGCAATCAGAGCTACGATCGGGAAAATGCCGAGCACGTTCTTAGAAAGGAAATTGCTGAACGAAGCCGGGAAGCCGAAAACAGCACTTGAATTGGAAACGATCAGCGTAACGCCTCTCATAATCGCCTGTGTACCGAGGGTGATGATAAACGGATGAAGACCGGTAACGTTAACGAGCATACCGTTAAGGAAACCGAGAAAAGCACCGAGGAGAATACCGAGAAGTACCGCTAAAATCGGCGGAACACCGGCGACCATAAGCTTTGCGGTGACCATACCGACCAAGGCGACAACCGAGCCGACGGAAAGGTCAATACCGGCAATCAGGATCGCAAAGAATTCGCCCATCGCAATCAGAATATTGACCGAGCTTTGGGCAAGAATCTGCGTTACGGTTGCTGTGGAAAAGAAGTTTTCGGGTTTGGCAATCGCAAGGATACCGAGGAGAAGCACGAGGATTCCGAAGGTTCCGTATTTTTGCCAGATGACGTTAAAGGTAAGTTTTTCTTTCGGTTTTTTTACAGCAACACCGCCGTCAACGGCTTTTGCCGGGTTTGCTTTTTTGTTTGACATAATTTATGCGCCTTCCTTTCTGACTGTGTCCGCCGTTGAGGCTTTGATAATTTTTTCTTCCGTTGCATCTTTGTGAGAGAAGGTTTCCACGATTTCGCCCTCGCGGAAAACCGCTATCGTGTCGCAGACCGCAAGAAGCTCGGGAAGCTCGGAGGAAACCACAAGCACGCCTTTGCCTTCGTCGGAAAGCCGTCTCATCAGAGCGTAGATTTCACTCTTGGAGCCGATGTCGATACCCTTGGTCGGCTCATCGAAAATGATGATCTGCGAATCCGCCGCCACCCATTTTCCGAGAATGACCTTCTGCTGATTTCCGCCGGAAAGCTCGGTGATGTTCTGATCCACGGAATAGCATTTGATGTTCATATCCCGCTTTTCCTTTTCGGCGCATTCGTTTTCAAACTTTGCACTGACAAGTCCGACTGTTCCGCCGCCTTTTGAGGTTTTAATGAATGGAAGAATCGAAATGTTTTTCTTGATATCGAAGTTATGGAAAAATCCGGTTTCCCGTCTGTTTTCGGTGACCATCGCAAGTCCGTTTTTGATCGCCTGATAGGGACTTTTGATGGTAACCTCTTTTCCGTCAATCAGGATTTTTCCGCTTGATTTCGGCTCTGCGCCGAAAATAGCATTCATCATTTCACTTCTGCCCGAACCGACAAGACCGGAGAAGCCTAAGATTTCACCTTTATGAAGCTTGAAGGAAACATCCCTGACCTTGCCGTCACGGCGGGAAAGATTCTGTACCTCGAAGAGCACCGGCTCGTTTTCAAAGCTTTCGGGTGCATCCTCATGCTGGTAGTTTTTCTGAACCTGACGGCCGACCATCATCGTGACCAGATCGTCCTGCGTAACCTCGCTGACAAGCCTTGTTCCGACATAAGCACCGTCTTTTAATACCGATACCCTGTCGCCGATTTCGATGATCTCGCCGAGCTTGTGGGAGATGAAAACGATTCCCTTGCCCTCTTTTTTGAGATTGCGGATAACAGCAAAAAGGTGGTTGACTTCTTCGTTCGTAAGCGAAGCTGTCGGCTCGTCCATGACGATGACCTTGCTGTCGGAAGCCAGCGCTTTGGCAATTTCAACCTGCTGCTTTTCGGAAATGCTGATTTCTTCCACAAGCGTTTTCGGGTCACGTTTGAGTCCGACCTTTGCCATCAGTTCTTTTGCCCGTCTGTTCATTTCGACGTAATCCACAACCCTTACGGGACCGATCTTTTTCATCGGAAGCTTACCGACAAATAAGTTTTCCTGAATAGAAAGCTCGTTGATGACAGAAAGTTCCTGATAAATAACGCTGATTCCGTTTTCCGCGGAATCCTTCGGCGTAAGCTTTGAAAACTCCTTTCCGCCTATCACGATCGTTCCCTCGGTCGGCTGGTAAACTCCGCTTAAGATTTTCATCAGCGTTGATTTTCCCGCACCGTTTTCACCGAGAAGCACATGAACTTCGCCGCTCTTGATGTCAAACGAGATATCCTTAAGTGCCGTAACACCGGGAAACTTTTTGACAACACCTTTCATTTCAACCAAAGTGTCCATGCTGTCCTCCTTTTTCCGTTCATCTGTTTTTCGTTATTATTGACATATATTTTTAACAAATTTCATCAATATCGGTTTTAAAGTTGAGTAAAGGTTTACCCAAACCGTTAAAATTTACAGGTAACCGTGAGAACACAAGCTACCGTAAATTATGTAGTTGACCGCTCAATCAGGCTTACGGGAATCACCGCAACCTCATCGGCAATCGCTTTGTTATCGTCTTTCATCATTTTCAAAAGAATTTCGACCGACTTCTTTCCGAAAAGATCCGTGTCCTGTCTGACTGTTGTCAGCGGCGGATTACAAATCTGCGTGATGGTGATATCATCGAAGCCGACAATTTTTATATCGTCCGGAACTTTTCTGCCTGATTCAATCGCGGCATGAAGAGCACCGAGCGCCATATTATCGTTGTTACAAAAGATGCCGTCAATCGTCTGATCTTCACTGAGCTTTTTCAAAACCGCTTGCTTTGCCGCCGCATACGAAACCTCCGCTTCGACAATCAGCGACTTATCGATTTCGAGCGAATACTGCTCATGGGCACCCACATAACCGAGACAACGGTGTCGTACCGTAGAATACGGATTCTTGTCACGAAGCATCAATATTCTGCGGCAGCCCTTTCGGATCAGATGTTCCGTCGCAAGATAGCCGCCCGTCTCATTGTCGGAAATTACAAGCGAGCCGGCGTTTCTCGGTCGGCGGTCGATATACACAACCGGTATCGGGACCATATCGTGAATCTTCTTGACGTCCGAGCTGGTACTGATATGAATGATTCCGTCAACGCCCTTTGCGGCGAGGGTCGAGATATGTGCGCTCTCGAGCGTTTCGCTTTCATCGGAGTCGCAAACGATAACGGTATACCCTTTCGGCATAATGTACTTTTCAATCGAACGAACGATCTTTGCGAAAAATTCATTCGTGATGTCCGGAACAATCACACCGATGGTCTGACTCTTATTTGTGCGAAGGCTTTTGGCGTTCAGGTTCAGCTGATAGCCGCTTTTTTCGATTACGTCCAGTACACGTTTTTCGGTTTCCTTGGAATAACGACCGTTTTTGTTGATAATTCTTGAAACGGTAGCAATCGAAACGCCGGACAGTCTCGCAATATCCACCATTGAAAGCTTTTTATCTTCCATTACGACCGTCCTTTCCGTTTTTTGCTGCGTAATCGTTTACCCACAATGCAAGAATACAGCGGAAGAGACAAAAAGTCAAGCGGTTTTCAAAAACTTTTTGATATTTGTAACAACCTCCAATTTTATTCGTATTTCTTTGTAAGTATCGCACAAGAGAAATGTTTCCGAAATATGAAAGCCCCGCAGAACGCAGGGCTTAAAAATCGGCTTTGAATTATTTGGTTCCGAAGATTCTGTCGCCGGCATCACCGAGACCCGGAATAATATATCCGTTATCGTTCAGCTTTTCGTCAAGCGCGGCACAGTAAACCGAAACATCGGGATGTGCCTTTGAGAAAGCCTCGATTCCCTCGGGAGCGGCAATAATGCAAACAAATTTGATTGACTTCGGGTGACGAAGCTTGATTTGCGAAACGGCATCGATTCCGCTTCCGCCGGTCGCGAGCATCGGATCGACAACGATGACATCACGGTCGGCGATGTCCTTCGGAAGCTTGCAGTAATATTCAACAGGCTTGAGCGTGGTTTCGTCACGGTAAAGACCGATATGTCCGATTCTTGCCGAAGGAATCAGCGAACGGATTCCGTCCACCATGCCGAGACCCGCGCGAAGAATCGGGATAATGGCAAGCTTTTTACCGGCAAGGTGCTTAACGGTCGTTTTACAGATCGGGGTTTCAATTTCAACCTCCTCCAACGGAAGGTCACGCGTCACCTCATAGCACATGAGCATGGCGATTTCGGAAACCAGTTCGCGGAAATCTTTTGAGCTTGTGTTCTTGTCTCTCAGAATTGAAAGTTTATGCTGAATCAGGGGGTGATCGAAAATCGTTACATTACTGTTCATTTTTATCAAATCCTTCCGTTTGGGTAAGGCCGAAGCCCACGTTTTTATTATTATACAACTGTTCCATACAAAGTACAATATGAAACGTGAAAGTTTTTGATTTTTTTATTTTTTGTGTTATGCATTCAGCTTTTTTAAGATTAACGGTTCGACAAGATTCTTTTCTATCGAAAGAACATAGGAAAGCTCGCTTTCGATAAGCTGCCTGCCCTCTTTTAAGAACTGCTCATCAATCGTTTTCAACCGTTTGACGTCCGGACTCTTCCCGTTTTTTCTTTCAAGCAGTTCACCGATCATTTTAATGATTCTCACTCTGTCGATGTTCTTCATAAGTTCCGAATAAACCTCGCTTCTCTTCTTCTCATCGTCAACCCAGACACCGGCGCAGCTTTTCACCTTCGAAAATAAGCGGTCAATTTCCTGCTTTTCCATAAGCTTGGTGAATTTACCGTTTTCACTTCCGACCGGCACAAAAAATCTTGATGATTTTTCCGAAATCGGACGAAGAACATAGTACTCCGTGCTGACTTTTGCAAAGTGTTCTGTTCTGATATCTTCGATTTTACAAATTCCCGAACCGATGTAGATTACTGTATCGTTCTTTTTATACATAAAAAATCACCCGCCTTTAAATCTATAAAGTAATTATAGCAAAAAGACAGGTATATTTCAAATGGGCATTTTTTACAAACTATTCGCTTGAAATGACTTTTCGTTTTCCGTGCTTTGTATCAAAGCATGCCGAACGGCAATTTTTCGTTCATCTTAAACAAAAGGCCTTTATC
>JALEYA010000130.1 GCA_022779945.1 Oscillospiraceae bacterium
TGTCACCGTGGATTTCCCATGATGACAGCTGTTTTTTGCTCTTTTTATGGCGTGGCTTAATCGTACAACATATATCGGATAATGATCCTTGATTTCAAGCAGATTTGCTCAGGCGCTCTTGTTATTTATGAGAAAATCCAAGAACTTCGAAATATTCAATAGTTTTTACTGGATTTAAGCAAAAACTTTCTTTTGTTTGAATCCTTTTTATGATGCTCGTTTTTAATGGGTAATGGATATATTTGATCCCTATAACCATATTGTTAAGTCCTCCGGGATTACCTTGTCTTGCCATGAAAAACGGAGTAGGTAAGCACCCCTCTGAAATGAAACTTCGATTTTTTGATAAGTTTTGTGCAGTTTTGATGCCTTTTCGGCATAAAAAATCTCCTGCTCCGAAAAGGAACAGGAGATAAAATTTCGTGAAATCCCTTTATTTATCAGGCTTTCATTGCTTCCTCGACCGCTACTGCACAAGCAACAGTCGCACCAACCATCGGGTTGTTGCCCATGCCGATCAGTCCCATCATCTCAACGTGAGCGGGAACGGAGGACGAGCCTGCGAACTGAGCGTCGCCGTGCATACGGCCCATCGAGTCGGTAAGACCGTAGGAGGCAGGACCTGCCGCAACGTTGTCCGGATGAAGCGTACGGCCTGTGCCGCCGCCGGAAGCAACAGAGAAGTAGTTTACACCGTTTTCCATTGCCCACTTCTTGTAGGTGCCGGCAACGAGGTGCTGGAATCGGGTCGGGTTCGTTGAGTTACCGGTGATGGAAACGTCAACGCCCTCCTTCTTCATGATAGCAACGCCTTCCAGAACGTCGTTTGCGCCGTAGCAGCGAACGAGAGCTCTTTCGCCGTCTGAGTACGGTGTCTCTTTGACAACCTTGAGCTCGCCGGTGAAGAAGTCGTAGTCGGTCTGAACATAGGTGAAGCCGTTGATTCTTGAGATAATCATAGCGGCGTCCTTGCCAAGACCGTTGAGGATAACTCTGAGGGGCTCTTTACGAACCTTGTTTGCGGTTCTTGCAATACCGATTGCGCCTTCAGCTGCTGCGAAGGATTCGTGACCGGCAAGGAATGCAAAGCACTTTGTTTCTTCCTTCAGAAGCATTGCACCGAGGTTTCCGTGACCGAGGCCTACGTTTCTCTGCTCGGCAACCGAACCGGGGATGCAGAAAGCCTGAAGTCCCTTGCCGATGGTTGCGGCGGCTTCGGAAGCGGCGGTAACGCCGGATTTGATTGCAAGTGCAACGCCGAGGGTATATGCCCAGACAGCGTTTTCAAAAGCGATGGGCTGAACGCCCTTTACGATTGATTCAACGTCGATTCCTTTGGAAAGGCAGAGGTCACGGGCGTCTTCCAGGGAAGCAATACCGTATTCTTTAAGGCAGGCTTCAATCTTAGCCATTCTTCTTTCTTTGCCTTCGAACTGTACATTGTTAGCCATTGATGATGTCCTCCTTTGCGGTATTATTCTTCACGCGGATCGATGTACTTTGCAGCATCATCGAAGCGTCCGTAATGTCCGGTGTTCTTCTTGAGAGCTTCGTCGGCACTTACGCCGTGACGGATATCTTCAAGCATCTTGCCGAGTCTGATGAACTCGTAACCGATAACTTCGTTGTTATCGTCAAGAGCCATTCTGGTAACATAGCCCTCAGCCATTTCAAGGTAACGAACGCCCTTCTTGTTGGTTGAGAACATGGTGCCGACCTGGGAGCGAAGTCCCTTGCCAAGGTCTTCAAGTGCAGCGCCGACAAGAAGTCCGTCCTCTGAAAAAGCGGACTGGGAACGACCGTAAACAAGCTGAAGGAAGATCTCTCTCATTGCAACGTTGATCGCGTCGCATACGAGGTCTGTGTTCAGGCATTCAAGAAGAGTCTTGCCCGGAAGAATTTCGGCAGCCATAGCGGCGGAGTGGGTCATGCCCGAGCAGCCGATGGTTTCAACGAGAGCTTCCTCAACGATACCGTTTTTGATGTTGAGGGAAAGCTTGCAGGTACCCTGCTGCGGAGCACACCAGCCGACACCGTGTGAAAAGCCGGAGATGTCCTTGATTTCGTAAGCCTTGACCCATTTGCCCTCTTCGGGGATGGGAGCGGGGCCGTGGTGCGGTCCTTTTCTGACCACGCACATCTGTTCAACTTCATGTGAATAATTCATGTGTAGTTCTCCTTTCGGATTTTCGTTTAGTCATCATAAGAGGTTCTTATGCTTGTACCACCCAATATAATATCAAATAATTCGCCTTGTTTCAATAGACAATGACAGATTTTTTTGAAGAAAATACACGGAAACAATCGAAAAAAATCATGAAAAATGACGAGAAAAGGACTTTGACGGTTCCATAAGGCTTGTCCGTTCGCAATTATAACCCGAAAACGAAGTTTTCCGAAATTTCGTACATCGCATTGACCTTGAATGAAACCGTTGAAACCTTACAGTTGGCAGATACCAGAACGGGGTTTGTGAAACCGAGGGTATACGTCTTTTTATCGCCGGAGACATGAAGCTTAATCTGAACGCCGTCATACGTCTGCGTGGCGGATTTGATTTTTACGGGAGTGATGATAAGCTTTTGGAGTTCAACCGTGCCGACAACCGTTTTGTTGTGTTTCGGTCTGGCGGTCGTTTTGTTTTTGTAAACCGCACTGTCGCTTTTGAGCTTGATGGAGCAGTCGGTGCCATCCTTTGTTTTTTTGTAGTTAAAGGACAAAATGTCGTTGCCCTTAAGTTGGGCTTTCTGATTGTAAGGCTCGATCAGGGAATTGACCGTGTAACCGTCCGCTGTGCCGTTTTTGAAGGTGAGCGATTTTTTCAACTTGCCGTCGAAAAGGTTCATAATGTTTTTACAGGTATTTGTCAGCGAATCGTGGGAGCAGTCGAGCACATAGGTGGAAATCTCTTTTGTATAATCGGTTTTCAGGGATTTTTTCTGTTTCAGTGTGTTGACGGTGCTGTTGTACCGTCTTGCAATCTGCGCTTTTGTGTATGGAGTACCGCTTTTGTCCGTGAATTCGCTGTAATCGTCGGAATAAACGGAATAAGCTTCCTGTCCTTCAAGAACTTTTATCGCGCGGACCCGGAACGTGTAGACGCTTGCAGAGGAAAGATCCCCGACTTCGTATACTGTTTTGCCCGCAACCACCGCACGGACGACGAACCTGTTTTCTTCACGGCTGAAAGAACTGATTTCGTAGTGGGTTGCACCGGCCGAAGCCGACCAGGAAAGGGTGATACTGCTGTCGGATATGGTTTCGGTTACAATGTTTTTTACCTTTTTGGGTGCGGTGACGGCTTTGAATTCGTCACTGAGTTCTCCGTATTCGGGCTTTTGTTTTTCATTATACCGAAAGGCTTTGATCCGGAAGGAATACACCGCTGCGCTTTTTAAGGAGTCCATGACGGCTGACGGATTTGTGACCGTGCCGGCCGAAGTGTATTTCTTATCGCTTTCGGCTTTGAAATAAACCTTATATCCGTCTGCGCCGTTGACTTCATTCCAGCTGAGTGTGATGCTTTTGCTGTCGGCGCTTTCCGCTTTGATTGAAGTGACCTGCTCTATGACCGGCTTTTCGGGCTGTGTGACGGTGCTTTCCGAAAGAGGAGGTTCACTTTCGGCGGCCGAAAAAAATGTGCACACCGAAAAGACAAGAATTGCACATAATAAAGCCGGGATGATTTTTTTCATGTTTTCACCAACCTTTGTATCTGACATCAACAATACAGTATATTCTGCGCTTTTATACTTGAAATAACCTTAAAAGGATTGTATAATGGGGTAGAAAATTTTTCAGCCGAAATGATTTGACGGAGGAAGCCAATGTTTGATTTTATAACCGTTGCCTGCGCCGTGCCGGACGTCGGTGTTGCTGATGTTGCATTCAATACGCAAAAAATATTGGAAAAGCTTGACGAAGTGAAAGATACTACGGCGTCGCTGATCTGTTTTCCGGAGCTTGCCGTTACGGGCTATACCTGTCAGGATCTGTTTAACCAGAAGACACTTCTTGACGAGGCGGCGTCGGCCATCGGTAAAATTGCCCGAAAGAGCCGTGAAGTGAAAGCGGCCGTTGTGGTCGGCGCACCGGCAAGACTGAACGGTCAGCTGTATAACTGTGCTTTTGTCATCAGCCGCGGTGAAGTTCTGGGGATTGTTCCGAAAACGTTTTTGCCCGTCACGGGTGAGTTTTATGAAAAACGCTGGTTTTGCTCGGGTGCCGAATGCGATGTGAAAGAGGCATCTCTACCTGCATTTGGAATTTCCGACAGCGAGCAGACTGTGCCCGTCGGGACGGATCTGATTTTTGACCTCGGCGACGGCATTAAACTCGGCATCGAAATCTGCGAGGATCTCTGGACGCCGCTTGCACCGAGCACGTTTTCGGCTTTGAAGGGCGCAAATCTAATTGTCAACATCTCCGCTTCGAACGAAACGATCTCGAAGCGGCAGTACCGCCGTCAGCTTGTTTCACAGCAGTCGGCAAGCCTTCTTTGCGGCTATGTATATGTCAGCGCCGGCATGAAGGAGTCCACGACAGACTTGATTTTCTCGGGTCACAGCCTTGTTTGTGAAAATGGGATCATCACCGCGGAAAACACGGACTATATTGATTCGGATTATCTGCTGCTGGCGGACATCGACATGGGCAAGCTGTTTTATGAGCGGCAGAAAAACAAAAGCTTTCATGACTGCGCTTCCCTTTATGCCGGCAAGCTTGATTATCGGACGGTCGGGGTGAAAGGCGCCGAAAGCCGGAGCGACGCAAGGCATTACCGGGTCAATCGGCTTCCGTTTGTTCCGAACACGCGCAAAGAAAGAGAAGAACGGTGTTTGCAGATTTTCGATATGCAGGTGTCGGGGCTTGAAAAACGTCTTGAAGTGACGAAGTGCCGACCCGTAATCGGTGTTTCGGGCGGCTTGGATTCTACGCTGGCTCTTCTGGTCAGTGTGAAAGCCGCCGAAAGGGTAGGGCTTACGCCGCGCGATGTTGTGGGTATTACGATGCCCTGCTTCGGAACGTCGGACAGAACGTACAACAATTCAATAAAGCTGATGAATACGCTCGGTGTAACGGCGGTCGAAATCCCGATCAAAGACGCGTGCATTCAGCATTTTAAGGATATCGGTCAGCCCGAAAACAAGTACGATCTGACCTATGAAAACAGTCAGGCGAGAGAGCGCACACAGGTGCTGATGGACTATGCCGGAAAGGTCGGCGGTCTCGTTGTCGGAACGGGAGATCTTAGTGAGCTTGCTCTCGGCTGGTGCACCTACAATGCCGACCACATGAGTATGTACGGCGTCAACGCAAGTATCCCGAAAACGCTTGTGCGCTGGCTGATTGACAGCACGGTCAGCTGTAACCTTTTCCCTGCTAGCGTTGATGTATTGAAAGATGTGCTCGATACGCCGATCAGTCCCGAGCTTCTTCCGCCCGACGAAAACGGAAAGATCAGTCAGCAGACCGAGGAGCTTGTCGGTCCCTATGCGCTTCACGACTTTTTCCTTTATTATGTGCTTCGTTTCGGCTTTGAGCCGGAGAAGATCTTCTTCCTTGCTGAAAAAGCATTTGACGGCGTGTTTGATAAACAGACAATCCTTAAATGGCTCAAAAGCTTTTACCGCCGCTTCTTTTCTCAGCAGTTTAAAAGAAGCTGTCTGCCCGACGGGGTAAAGGTCGGTTCGGTTTGTCTTTCTCCGAGAGGCGACTGGAGAATGCCGAGTGATGCCGAGGCGAGAATCTGGCTGGAAAGAGCGGAAAGAATCAATGCGTAATTCGTAATGCGTAATGCGTAATTGCGGGCTGATATCGTACAAACAGGTGAATTCTTCCCGCCGGGCGGGAATGTACAATAGGCAATCTCTAAAGACTCCAGGCGTTTGATATAGTGCACAAATGATGTCGGATTTTAGGCAAAATGAAGCAGGAATACTCTGTGTATTTCAAGGATTTTTAACGATAAAGACGGCATTAGTTGTGTGCTATGACGAATGCCGGGACGTTTTTAGAGGTTGCCTAAATAAAACAAAGGAGAAAATATCATGCTTATCAAAAAAATTGTTTCACTGTTTCTGTGCCTTTCGATGTCGTTTATTGCGGCAATTGACAATGGCGGAGAAAACACGCTTGACAATGCGGAGTACCTCGGCTCTAAGTATTTCGCAGGTGCCGATGCCCGCTGCTCGACGCAGGGAATCACAAACGACGGCGAGTATTATTACACGACCGGTGCGGTGGTTGCTCTGGGCTTCAGCGGTCTTCAGAAAATCGACATCGAAACGGGTGAGGTCGTTTTACAAAACACGAACGCCATGCCGAAAGAACTGAAAAAGCAAAGCTTCAACCACCTTGGCGGCTGTACCTATTTTGAGGGTAAGATTTATGTTGCCGTTGAGGACATCATGCGAAAGCATCCGTGTATTGCGGTTTTCTCGGCGGATACGCTCCAGTTTACGGGCGAATACAAGATCCTTGACGAAACCGTTCAGCCCAACGGCAATCTTCCGTGGTGCGCCGTGGACGAAGAAAACCGGATCCTTTACACCGGCGTTTCAAGAGGCGGAGAGTTTGTCAATGCGCTCGATATCGACACGCTTGAACGGATCGAAAAACGACCGATTGAGCATTCTTTGTACCGCATTCAGGGCGCGGAGTTCTATGACGGTCTTCTTTACATTTCCTGCAACGACGAAACCAGGGTCAAGCACGTTTATTCGGTTGACCCCGAAAGCGGTGAGATCGAAACCGTACTCGAAAGAAAGAGTGGAACAAACAGCGTGGAAGCGGAGGGCATTACCGTGAGAACGGCCGATGACGGAAGTTTGCTTCTTGATGTGCTCGATGTCATTAACTCGTTTAACTGTGCTTTGAGGACGTATAAAGTGCATTAAAATTTTTACATTGAAAAAAGCCGTCGGGATTGACTGACGGCTTATTGTATACAAAAAGAACCCGCATCCGGATTGATCTGTCCGTTTGCGGGTTTGCATTATTTTGGCTTAAAATGCTTCTTTCAGTATTGCCAGCACTTCGTCCGCCGTCAGATCGTGATATCCGCCGCCGACGATTGTCGAATCGGCAATCAGCGGAAGCATTTCTTCGGTCGCTCCGAGCGAGCGGATGTCTGTTGCCATCTCTGGCATAAGAGGGTGGATTTTTCTTTGTACTATTCATTTTTTCATTATTCAATATTCACTATTCATTAAGAAGAACGGATTTTTGTAATGAATAATGAATATGGAAGTGCTGAGCTTATGAATAATGAATAATGGCATTCTTGATAAATGCGATCATCCTGTTTAATAGTCAACAAAAGTTGGAAAAAGTGTCGATTAAAATTATAAATAAGAACGAACCATTGACAAATTGTGAATATTGTGATAATCTTGTTAAGAGGGTTGTAGGCAATTAGGTCTGTAATTCGGAATAAAACATCAAGGAGGAAAATTACAATGAAAAAAACAGGAAAAAAGCTTTTGGCGTTGTTGCTGGCACTGATGATGCTTGTCTGCGCCGTGCCTTTTTCGGTTATGGCGGAAGAGGATTTTGAATTGATTTATCGCGATCAGCTTTTCAACGATCAGTGTTTTAAGCGTGTAATCGGTTATAAAGGAACCCCGGCCGGAGAGATTACCATACCCGATGAAGTCGACGGAATCCCTGTTGTGTCCATTGAAGAAAGTGCGTTTAAAGGCGCAGACAAAATTACAAAGGTAAATATCGGAAAAAATGTATCTGTTATCCACCTTTACGCTTTTGAGGGTTGTACCGGTTTGACAAGTGCCCGGCTACCGAAGAACTTAACAGAAATCCAAATATCAGCGTTCAAAGACTGTTCAGGTTTAACCGACATCGAAATACCGAACGGTGTTAAAAGAATTGACAGTTCTGCGTTTGAGGGCTGCGAAAAATTAACGGATGTCACAATACCCGATAGTGTGAATTTTGTAGGCTTTTACGTATTTAATAATTGTACCGGTTTAACAAATGTCACCCTTGGTAACAGTATGCCGAGGATAGGCAGTTCGATGTTTGAAGGCTGTACCGGTTTAACAAGTATAACCGTTCCGGACAGTGTGACAGAGATTATGCCATCTGCATTTCGTTCTTGTACAAACCTGATTGATATAGAACTGCCGGATAGTATAACAAGAATTGGTTCCGGCGCGTTTGCTGACACGGCATGGTACGATGCACAGCCTGACGGTGATGTATATATTGACAATTATTATTATGACTATAAAGGAACAATGCCGGAAAACACCACCGTTGAAATAAAAGACGGAACGAAAGTGATTGCAGAAGGTGCATTTTATGGTTATGATGAGCTGGTAAGTGTCACCATTCCGGACAGTATTACAGAAATAAGTGATGCGGCGTTTCTGGGCACAGGGCTTAGAAGTGTCACAATCCCGGACAGCGTAACACGCATAGGTGATGATGCGTTTAGTCAATGCGCCGACTTGACAAGTGTCACAATCCCGGACAGCGTAACAAGCATTGGTTCATTTGCGTTTTATTTATGCGCCGCCTTAGCAGACATTCCAATCCCGGATAATGTAACCTATGTTGGTTTTAGTACTTTTGGAGATACAGCATGGTACAACGCACAGCCTGACGGTGATGTATATATCGGACCGGTATATTACAAGTATAAAGGCACAATGCCGGAAAACACCGCTGTTGAAATAAAAGACGGAACGAGAGTGATTGCAGGTTATGCATTTAAGGGTTGTACCGGTTTGATTAGTATCACAATACCGGAAAGCGTAGTCGCTTTGTGCGAAACGGTATTCAATGAGTGCACTCACTTGTCACAGATCAATTGGAATGCTGAAAATGTAATTTCCGATTCGGTTCCCTTCAATCGTACCGGAGTTGATACAGACGGAGTAAGCGTTGTTTTTGGCGATAACGTAAAAACGATTCCGAAATATGCGTTTTATGGCTTCAAAACCTTAAAGAGTGTTATCATCGGTAACAGCGTAACAAGCATCGGCGATAATGCGTTTGCCTTTTGCGATTTAACGACGCTGGTAATCGGGGACAGTGTCAAAAGCATCGGAAAAGAGGCTTTTTGGCAATGTAACCATTTGACAAATATATCATTACCGGTCAGCACAACATATATAGGCGAAGATGCGTTTTGGGGTTGCAGGTTAACGGACATTTATTATGCAGGAAGTCAAAAGCAATGGAATGAAATTGTAATTGAACCCGGAAATTTCCTGTATCCTGATCCGGTAATGCACTTTGCTGTGGAAGATCCCGAGCCGGAACCCGAGCCGGAAGAGACTCCCAAATCTTTTATTGAAAAAATCAAGGCGTTCTTCCAGAAGATTGCTGACTGGTTCAAAAATCTCTTTAACATATTCAACGGTTGACAGAACGACCGTAAAACAACAAAAAACGCGGGGAACGGCACACACCGTTCCCTGTTGGTTTATATCACCAATGCTTATTATCGTAGTTTTGCTCAATCCGCATACCTTGCGGACGCAGACTGCTCTTGACTCTCGAAATATAAAGCAACCGCAGACCGGAATGCCGTTCCCGTCTGCGGATTCTTTTATGTTTTAAAACGCTTCTTTCAGTATTCCCAATACCTCGTCCGCCGTCAGATCGTGATATCCGCCGCCGACGATGGTCGATTCTGCAATCAGCGGAAGCATTTCTTCGGTTGCGCCGAGAGAACGGATGTCTGTTGCCATCTTGCTGTCTTTAAAGAACTGTTCGAGTCTGTCGATGCCCTCAAGCGCAACTTCCTCGTCTGTTCTGCCGTTCTGATGTACGCCGAAAACCTTCTTGGCAAAGCGTGCGAACTTTTCGGGCGCGAACTTGTACATAAAGCGGTAATACGCCGGTGAAATCGCCGCAAGTCCCATTCCGTGGGCGCAGTCGGTGTATGCACCGAGCTGATGCTCGATCATGTGCACCTGCCAGTCCTGCATTTTGGAAACACCGGTAATCGTGTTGAGCGCCACCGTAGAAGCCCACATGATGTTGCTTCTCGCCTCGTAATCCTTCGGGTTCTCGATCGCTTTCGGCGTGTTATCAATGACACAGCGCATGAGGGCTTCCAGAAGATAGTCCGAAACGTTGTTGTCGTCGCCGGAGAAGTACTGCTCCATCAGGTGCGAAAGAATATCGGCGATACCGCTTACCATCTGATACTCGGGTAAGGTGTAGGTGTATTCGGGATTGAGGATCGAAAACTTCGGATAGACCTTCGGCGGAAAGACTCTGCCGTTTTTCAGCTTCACGTCCTCATTGGTGACGACCGAGCCGCCGTTCATTTCCGAACCGGTGCCGACCATGGTCAGAACAGACGCCACAGGTACAATTTTGTTGTCAACGTCCTCTTCGTTCACCCAATACTTCGTCCAGGCGTCGCCCTCGCAGTAAGCGGTAACGGAAACCGCTTTGCAGCAGTCGATCGTTGAGCCGCCGCCGACGGCAAGAATGAGGTCAACGTTGTTGTCCCGTACAAGCTGTGCACCCTCAAGGACTTTTTTATATGTCGGGTTGGGCATGATGCCGGAAAACTCAACAACGGTCTTGCCGGCTTCTTGAAGTGCTTTCATGACCTCGTCGTAAATGCCGTTTTTCTTGATAGCGCCCTTGCCGTAGGCGAGCATGACCGTGTTGCCAAAAGAGGCAAGCTCATCTTTTAAAGCCTGCATGGCGTTTTTCCCGAAGTGGATCCGGGTGGGATTGTAAAAAGTGAAATCGTATAACATAAGAAAACCTCCTTAAAATTGTTAATTATTTTTCATAGACCTCTTTGGCCATTCTGAAAGCCGCCCACGCTTTCGGCCAGCCTGCGTAAAAGGCGGCATGAGTCAGAATTTCCGCCATTTCTCCGGCGCTGACCGAGTGGTTTTTGGCGTTTTGTATGTGAAACTTCAGAGAAGAGTCGAGAACGCCCGAAGCCATCAGTGCTGTTACGGTTACAATGCTTCTGTCTCTTGCGGAAAGCTCGGCTTCCCGTGACCACACCTCGCCGAACAGTACATCGTCGTTAAGTTCTGCAAACTTCGGCGCAAACAAGCCGAGTTCATCTCTTCCTGCTGTTACTTTTGCCATGTGAACACCTCCGTTTCAAGCGCTTCATATTCTTCCTCGGTTACCGGCTCGCACCATTCGGTGCGGCAGTTTTCACCGGGAACTTCAATTGCAATATGAGTAAATTCACTGTCATTTGCCGCACCGTGCCAATGCCTGATGTTGGCGGGAATATTGACAACGTCACCCGGCGCAAGCTTTCTCGGACTTTTGCCGCTCTCCTGATACCAGCCGGTACCGCCGATGCAAAGAAGAATCTGACCGCCTCCGTTTTCTGCGTGGTGAATATGCCAGTTGTTGCGGCAGCCTGGTTCAAAGGTGACGTTTGCAATCATGATCTGCTCGGTCGAAAGCATTTGAAGATAGCTCCGGCCGATAAAATACTTTTCAAAAGCCGTATTCGGCTCTCCTTTTGGAAAAATCTTGTCTGACATTGTTATTCCCCTTTCTTGAAGTGATATAAACCATTCCGCCGTTTGAAACGCCCGCAGATATTTGGTCGCAAGGGTCGCGTGGCGACTCCAATGCCGTGGTGCACGGAACTTGGTATGTGCCCGCGTGGCATGAGCGCAAAGGTGTAAAAGAAAAGAAGAAGGTATGGCAGAAGAGAACGGACTTGCCGATTTATATTTACCGCATCTTCGCTCAGAAGGCTTCCTCTATCCCGTCTTTCAGTTCACGTTCTCTTTTCAATATAACCTCGTCATAATAATTGATCTTAAAATCAAGTCTTTCTAACGATGCGTTGAGTGATTCGATTTTTTCGATCAGTTGTTCGCGTTGTCGGATAAGTATCTGCTTTCTTTCTTCGGCGGTGCCGTCGCCCTGCTTGCAAAGCTCCACATACTTAGAAAGTACATCAACCGGAAGCCCTGCGTTTCTCATACATAAGATAAACTCGACCCAACTGCAGGCGGTTTCGTCGTAGTCCCGGATTCCGCCCGGGGTTCTCGGAACGTCAGGAATCAGCCCCGTTTTTTCGTAATAACGTAAAGTGTCGGCGGAAATGCCGTATTTTTCGCTGACTTGTTTAATTGTCATACGCCGCAACCCATTTCGTATGCCTGGTTCATGATGTCCTCATGACTTCTGATCTCTCCGGGCGCAGTCGCTCCGATGCCTTTGATAACGCCGGCAAGCTTCACGCCCGCGAAGCAGTCGATCCAGCCGTTTATGTCGCTGATACTGCCGTCAACCGCACTTTCTTCG
>JALEYA010000135.1 GCA_022779945.1 Oscillospiraceae bacterium
AACACTGAAGCTGAACACCGATTACACCGTTTCCTACTCCTCGGGAAGAAAGTACCCCGGACAGTATGCGGTCAAAATCACCTTGAAAGGTAACTACAGCGGTACCAGGACCCTTTACTACAGCATCGTTCCGGCAACCCCCACCTTGCAGGTTTCGGCCGGCTACGGCAGAGCCTATCTCAAGTGGAACAAACAGGTCGGCGCAAACGGCTATGTCATCTATATGGCAACTTCCAAAAACGGCACCTATAAGAGAGTCGCCGTCGCCAAGGGCAATGCTTACACCTTGCTGAAGCTTACCAAAGGCAGAATCTACTACTTCAAGGTTGCCGCCTATAAAACAGTAGGAAACAAGAACCTTTACGGTTCGTTCTCCGCAGCTAAAGCCGTTAAAATCAAGTGATTAAATCTTTTCGGGAGGAAATATATCATGAGAAAAAATAAACACATCTTAACACGGGTAATCGCTTGTATTCTTGTCATGTTTATGGCCATGACAGCGATACCCTTCGGCGGATTTTGCGCAAGCGCGGCAGGCACGGTTGTGAAATCCGGAGCTTGCGGAGAAGACGGCGACAAAGTTAAATTCGCCCTTTACAGCGACGGTACGCTTGTTTTTAGCGGAAAAGGTCGGCTTAAAGGGTACAGCGAAGAAGAATTCAGCTCATACATGAAAAGAACTTGTCCGTACGCATCGTATCAATGGCACGAGACCGACGATGAATTCGATGCATTCTCAGGCTATTACACAGGTGATGAAACCGTAAAAAAGGTCATCATTAACAGCGGAATCACAGCTATCGGAAACTATGCATTTTATGACTTTTCTGCACTGACCACAGTTGTCATTCCGGATACGGTAACCGAAATAGGATACAATGCTTTCGGTTACTGTAAATCACTGAAAGCTGTCAGCCTGCCGAAAAATCTTACCGACATCGGCGCCGGTGCTTTCAGCGGCTGCAAAGTTCTGAATAATATCGTCCTTCCGGACTCAGTCAGAACAGTCAGCTCGTCCTCTTTTTACGATACCGCTTTCTATAATAATAAAAGCAACCGTAAGAACGGCTTACTTTTCAGCGGAAAAGTTCTGCTTGATGCCGACGAAAGCACGGTTTCCGGCAACGTCACAATTCCCTCCGGAATCAAGGTTCTTGCCGAAGGCTGTTTTCAGGATTGCAGCAAGCTGACAGGGATTGTCATGCCGGACGGTATCACGGTCATACCGATTGGTACGTTTTCCGGCTGTACAAAGCTTAAATCGGTTCAATTCCCGAAAACCCTTGTCGAAATCCGGGACAGCGCCTTTTCGGACTGCAGCAGTCTGAGCAATATTTCCATTCCGAGCACCGTCAAAACGATCGGTCATGAGATTCTTTTTGAAACTGCCTACTATAACAACAGCAAAAACTGGAAAAACGGATTGCTTTACTGCGGAAAAAGTCTGGTCGCCGCCGATTCGGACAAAGTTTCCGGCACTTGTACCATTCTTTCGGGAACAACCGCTCTTGCCAAACGCTGTTTTGATTCCTGTAAAATGACAAGTGTCGTGATACCCGACAGTGTAACCGTAATCCCGGCTTTCGCTTTCATTTACTGTCATTCGCTTCAATCCGTCCGACTTCCGTCCGGGCTCACCCTGATTGATTCATACGCTTTCGAAGAATGCAGCAGGTTAAAATCCGTTTCCATACCGGACAGCGTTAAAGTAATCCGCGACAGCGCTTTTGATGCGTGCGAGTCGCTTCAGTCCGTCAAGCTTTCCTCAAAGCTGACCACTGTCAATTCCTGTGCATTCTATGACACCTCCATAAAAGAAATCACCGTTCCGTCAAGCGTCACAAAGATCGACGAGTATGCCTTCGGTTATTATACCAATACCTATGGATACAGAGCCAAGGTCAGCGGCTTCACCGTCAAAGGCTACAACAACACCGTCGCGCAGAAATATGCCAAAGACAACGGCTTCAGATTTGTGTCTCTTGACGTTCATAAGCACATCGTCAAGTCTCCGAAAATCACCAAAGCCACCTTCACTAGGGACGGCGTAAGCACCGGTGTATGCTCCAGCTGTAAAAAGACCGTCAAAACCGTCATTTACAAGGTTTCATATGTGAAGCTTTCGGCGACAAAATATGCCTATAACGGAAAAATTCACACCCCCGCCGTCACGGTAAAAGACAGCAAGGGGAAAACACTGAAGCTGAACACCGATTACACCGTTTCCTACTCCTCGGGAAGAAAGTACCCCGGACAGTATGCGGTCAAAATCACCTTGAAAGGTAACTACAGCGGTACCAGGACCCTTTACTACAGCATCGTTCCGGCAACC
>JALEYA010000259.1 GCA_022779945.1 Oscillospiraceae bacterium
TGCCGAACGCAACCTTCAAAGTCGAGCTTGACAACGGACACATCATTCAGGCTCACATTTCCGGAAAATTACGGATGAACAACATCCGCATTCTCCCCGGCGATAAGGTCACGGTCGAAATGTCTCCCTACGACCTGACAAAGGGCCGCATAACATGGAGATCCAAATAACCTTAAATAAAAGGAAAATTTTCGAGGAGGTATAGTTCAGATGAAAGTCAGACCTTCTGTCAAGAAAATCTGCGAAAAATGCAAAATCATTAAACGCAAGGGTAAGGTCATGGTTATCTGTGAAAATCCCAAGCACAAGCAGCGTCAGGGCTAATGACGCAATCATAATGGAGGTGAACTGATAAATGGCTCGTATTTCAGGTGTTGACCTTCCGAGAGATAAGAGAGTAGAAATCGCTTTAACTTATATCTACGGTATCGGTCGCAAAACGGCTGCGGACATTATTGCCGCAACAGGCGTTAACCCCGACATCAGAGTTAAGGACTTAACCGAAGATGACGTTTCAAAGCTTCGTGAGTACATCGACCACAACGTTAAGGTTGAAGGTGATCTCAGAAGAAAGACGGCATTCGATATCAAGAGATTGATCGAAATCGGCTGCTACCGCGGCGTTCGTCACAGAAAGGGACTTCCCGTAAGAGGACAGCGCTCCAAGACAAACGCACGTACACGCAAGGGTCCGAAGAAGACCATCGCAAACAAGAAGAAGTAATTAAAAGGAGGATGCTATTATGGCTGCTAAGGTAGGCAAGAAAACTACCGTTCGCCGTCGCCGCGAAAGAAAGAACATTGAACGCGGTGCGGCCCATATCCAATCCACCTTCAACAACACAATCGTTACCATTACGGATACCCAGGGTAACGCTGTGTCATGGGCAAGTGCCGGTGAAATGGGCTTCAGAGGCTCAAGAAAATCCACTCCCTATGCTGCACAGACAGCGGCTGAAACCGCTGCAAAGGCCGCTATGGAGCACGGCATGAAGACTGTTGAAGTATATGTTAAGGGACCGGGCGCAGGCCGTGAAGCCGCAATCAGAGCTTTACAGACTGCCGGACTCGACGTAACGATGATCAAAGACGTTACTCCGATTCCGCACAACGGCTGCCGTCCGCCCAAGAGAAGACGCGTATAACGGAGGTACAATCATATGGCAAGATATACAGGTGCGGTATGTAAGATGTGCCGCCGCGAGGGCAAGAAGCTCTTTTTAAAGGGTGACAGATGCTACACCGGCAAGTGTGCTATTGAGCGTCGTTCCTATGCCCCCGGTCAGCACGGTCAGAACCGCAGCAAGAATTCCGAATACGGACTTCAGCTTCGCGCAAAGCAGCAGGCAAGACGTTATTACGGAATCCAGGAAGGACAGTTCCACAAATATTTCCTTATGGCTGAGCGCAAGGCCGGCGTAACAGGTA
>JALEYA010000154.1 GCA_022779945.1 Oscillospiraceae bacterium
GAGACCTGTTCACGCTTGACTTCCTCGTCGGTTCTGAACTTGGCGGAAAGGACGATTCTGACCGTGTCTTCACGAATGGCATCGATCATGGCGTCGAACATATCGGCCGACTCCTCACGGAAAGCAACGATCGGGTCTTTCTGACCGTAGGCAACAAGACCGATACCGCGCTTGAGCTCGTCAATCGCGTCGATGTGATCCATCCACTTCAGGTCAACGCAGCGCAGAAGCATCGAACGCTCGATCTCACGCATGGTCTCCTCGCCGAACGCCTGTTCTCTTTCTTCATAAAGCGCGTCGGCACGGTCAAGCAGCATTTCGAGAATCTCTTCGCTTGACTGCTTTTCATCTTTGAAGTCTTCCTCGTTGGTAAGCCAGCCGAGATACTTTTCGCGAAGGGAAGCTAAGTGCCATTCGTTTGACGGTGTGCCCGCCGGGCAATAGAACGCAACCGCATCTGTGAGTGATTCTTCGACCATCTTCTTGATGGTCTTTTTCATGTCCTCGCCGTTGAGCACACGGTCACGCTGGTTGTAAATAACCTCACGCTGACGGTTGATAACGTCGTCATAGCTTAACAAATGACGGCGGGCGGCAAAGTTGTTGCCCTCAACCTTGTGCTGTGCGTTTTCAACCGCCTTCGTGACGATGCCGACCTCGATCGGCGTGTCGTCCATCGGAAGATTTTTGACCATGTTGAGCATTCTGTCGCCGCCGAACAGACGGAGCAGATCGTCTTCAAGAGAGAGGAAGAAGCGGCTTTCACCGGGGTCACCCTGTCGACCCGAACGTCCTCTTAACTGGTTGTCGATACGTCTTGACTCGTGACGCTCGGTACCGATGATGAAAAGACCGCCCGCCTGACGAACCTTTTCGGCCTCGTCGGCAATTTCTTCTTTGTATTTCTTCTCGAGTGTGCGGAACTTTTCTCTTGCTTCAAGAATTTCTTCGTTGTCGGTTTCGCTGAAGCCTGTCGCTTCGGCAATCAGCTCGTCCGAATACTCCTGACGGCGCATTTCGCTTTTGGCAAGATATTCCGCATTACCGCCGAGCATGATGTCGGTACCACGACCTGCCATGTTCGTGGCGATCGTGACGGCGCCGAACTTACCGGCCTGCGCGATGATCTCGGCTTCCTTTTCGTGGAACTTGGCGTTGAGTACGTTGTGCTTGATGCCGTGCTTTTTGAGGGCGGCGGAAACAATTTCACTCTTTTCGATCGAAACCGTACCGACCAGTACAGGCTGACCTTTTTCGTGGCACTCGATAATCTGTTTGATGATTGCGCCGATTTTGTACTGCGTGTTGATGTAAATGGAATCCTGATGATCCACTCTCTGAACCGGCTTGTTGGTGGGAATTTCAACAACGTCAAGCGAGTAGATTTCCTGAAATTCCTGTGACTCCGTCATCGCCGTACCGGTCATACCGGAGAGCTTGGCATAAAGACGGAAGTAGTTCTGAAGCGTGATGGTCGCAAGGGTCTTGTTTTCCTTGGCGATCTTGACGCCTTCCTTGGCTTCGATTGCCTGATGCAGGCCGTCGTTGTAGCGTCTGCCGAGCATGATACGACCGGTGAACTCGTCAACGATCAGCACCTGACCGTCCTTGACAACGTAGTCGGTGTCACGCTTCATCACGCCGTGGGCACGGATGGCGATATTGATATGATGGGAAAGGGTAAGGTTTTCGGGGTCACTGAGATTTTCGACACCGAACGCCTTTTCCGCCTTGGCGATACCGGATTTGGTGAGCGTTGCGGTCTTGGCCTTTTCGTCAACGATGTAATCCGCACCGTTTTCCTCGGCGATGTCCTCAAGGTTCATCTTCGGATCCGTTTCGGCAATCCGCAGGCACTTGAGCCGTTTGACAAAATCGTTGGCAAGCGAGTAAAGCTGGCTTGACTGCTCGCCCATACCGGAAATGATAAGCGGTGTTCTCGCTTCATCGATAAGGATGGAGTCCACCTCATCGACGATGGCAAAGTTATGTCCTCTTTGAACCTTGTCCTCGATATAAAGCACCATGTTGTCACGAAGATAGTCAAATCCCATCTCGTTATTCGTGCCGTAGGTGATGTCTGCGGCGTAAGCGGCGCGTCTTTCCGCTGTTTCCAGTCCGTTGACAACAAGACCTACGGTAAGACCCAAAAAGCGGTAAACCTTACCCATCCATTCGCTGTCGCGGCGGGCAAGGTAGTCGTTTACGGTAACGATGTGCACGCCCTTGCCGGAAAGTGCGTTCAGGTAGGCTGGAAGCGTCGCAACGAGTGTTTTACCTTCGCCGGTTTTCATTTCGGCGATTCTGCCCTGATGCAAAATGATACCGCCCTCGATCTGAACGGGGAAGTGCTTCATGTTAAGTACACGCCAGCTGGCTTCACGGCAGACCGCAAACGCCTCGGGAAGAATATCATCGAGCGTTTCGCCGTCTGCAATTCGTTTTTTGAATTCATCGGTTTTGGCTCGAAGCTCGGAATCGGAAAGCTTTGCATATTCCTCGTCATAGCTTAAAACCTTTTTGACAAGCGGCTGAACACGCTTGATTTCTTTTGTTGAATAATCACCGAAAAGCTTTTTTAAAAAGCCCATACTGTCACCTCGTATAAAGTAATCGTTTTATTTTAACATATAATCGAAAAAAATGCACCTGTTTTTAGAAAATATTTTTATTATTATTGTATCACAAGCTAAAAGGGACATTAAAACAGGCGCAAATGTTGAATTCTGAGGGCGGACATATAAAAGCCCGAACGGCTTGGTTCGGGAAAACAAGTTTTAAGTGTTGGACAGTTCAATTCGATATTCTCATGGAAGTGTCCGGGTCAGCTCATATGATTCTTTTATCCTATAGTCTGAGCCGCGAGATGAGAGATAAATTTTAGTTTGGTCGCGTGGCGACGCCAATGCCGGGGTGCATGGTGCTTAATTGAAAGCTGAGTGCCCGAGCCGTGGGCTGAGCGATAAATTTGAGTTTGTCGGGATAAAAGCCGTCCCCTTTGGGGAAGGTGGCGGCGAAGCCGTCGGAAGGGGCTCTGACCCCTACCGCTCTGTTTATTTTATCAATCGGTCAACTTGTACTTTTCTGCCATAACTTCTTCTATCTTTCAACCTTTGCGCTAATGCCGCGCGGGCATTTACTTTCTTTCAGACGAAAAAGAAAGTAAACAAAGAAGTTCTTTTGGTGCGCATTTTCTCAGCCGAGTTTTTTTCTCGCCTTGAGGGCGAGGAAAAAACTGCGGGTCGAAAATGCTATTGGTACCCTGTTCTATCGCCCCATATTCTTTGGAGTCAGGCATAGTGGGATTCAATTGAAAGGTACTAAGTTCTCTAACGGCTTTTTCTGTGTCGGTCAGTCACAGCCCCTCAATGCCTGACGTGCTGTTGGTTTAGTTTTGCTCTTTTTGTGACTCAGCTTTCAGTAAACAGGTAAGATTTCAATATACAGCAAAAACAGGAGAGAACAAACCATCCGAAACACAACCACCGAGACCACACTTAGTGTTTTTCCTCCGCGAAAAGCGTTCTTTGCTTACTTTCTGACGCGCCTGTCAGGCCGTTAGACGGCTTCACTGCCGCCTTAGTTTCTTCTTTATCAAACTTTCTCTCCCGTGTAGGAAGCTTCTGCTACTTGGTATGTGCCCGCGCGGCATTAGCGCAAAGGTAGAAGAATAGAAGAAGTTACAGCAAAGGAGAACAAACTAACCGATAGATAAGATAAACAGAGAGGTAGAGGTCAGAACCCCTTCCGACGGCTTCGCCGCCACCTTCCCCAAAGGGGACGGCTTTTATCCCGCCAAACTAAAATTTACCGCTCAACTCACGGCTCGGGCTGTCAGCTTTCAATTAAGTACTGCGTACCCCGGCATTGGAGTCGCCATGCGACCAAACGAAAATTTGTCGTAGATTTTTCAACATCTGACATCTGAAAAGGAGATCTTTAAAATGCAGCTTAGTAACGCTGAACGTGCGGCAACACTTGTTGAAGCGATGCCGCATATTCAAAAATATACCAATCGGGTTGTCGTTATCAAATACGGCGGCAGTGCCATGATTGATCCGAAACTAAAAGATGCCGTTATGGGCGATATCGTCCTGCTTTCCCTTGTCGGCGTCAAGCCGGTACTTGTTCACGGCGGCGGACCCGAGATCAATGATATGCTTTCCCGGGTCGGCAAAAAGAGCGAGTTCCTTGATGGACTTCGCGTGACTGATAAGGAAACGATGGATATTGTACAGATGATTCTTGCCGGAAAGGTCAATAAGGACCTTGTAAAGCTGGTTCAAAGCAAAGGAGGCAACGCCATCGGCATCTGCGGTGCGGACGGCAAGATGATTCATGCAAAGCCGCTTGATGATGCTCACGGTTATGTCGGTGAAATCGTTGATATTGATCCCGACCCGATCATCGGAATTCTTGACTATAACTATATTCCCGTTGTCTCAACCGTCGGAATCGATGACAGCGGTAATTCCTATAACATCAACGCCGACACGGCGGCGGCGGCCATCGCGGCGAAGCTGAACGCCGAATGTCTGATTACCCTTACCGATACGAAGGGCATCCTCGGCGATAAGGACGATCCGTCCACGCTGATTCACCGCATTAAAATTGATGAGGCTCCGAAGCTTGTTGCTGACGGCGTAATCAGCGGAGGGATGATTCCGAAGCTTGAGGGCTGTGTGAAGGCGGTCAGAAGCGGTGTCAGGAAGGTGTTTGTGATTGACGGACGGGTTCCCCATTCGATCCTTATGGAGCTTTTCACCGACGAAGGTATGGGAACTATGATCAGAACATAAGGAGACGGATACAATGAATACAAGACAGATTGATTCGGATTATATTGCGCATACCTACGCACGGTTTCCGCTTGAAATCGTAAGCGGCGAGGGTGCAGTCGTTACGGGCGCAGACGGAAAGCAGTATCTCGATTTCGGAAGCGGGATCGCCGTCAATACGTTCGGAACGGCGGACAGCGAATGGATCGATGCCGTTACAAAGCAGCTGTCCCTTTTTCAGCATACATCAAATCTTTACTATTCAAAACCGTGTGCGGAGCTTGCGAAAATGCTTTGTGAAAGAACCGGAATGAAAAAAGTGTTTTTCTGTAATTCCGGAGCGGAGGCCAATGAATGTGCGATTAAGCTTGCAAGAGCCTACGGCGAAACAAAAGGCGAGGGGTATTACAATATCATCGCCCTGAAAAACAGCTTCCACGGGCGGACGCTTGCCACGCTTGCGGCGACGGGACAGGACGTTTTTCACGAGAAATTTCAGCCTTTGCCGGGCGGCTTTGTGTTTGCCGAAGCGAATAATACCGAGTCGCTTCGTAAAGTTGCTGAAAATAACAAATGCTGCGCCGTGATGCTTGAGACCGTTCAGGGTGAGGGCGGCATCAATGTGCTGACCGATGAATTCATGAACACAGTAAGAGAAGTCGCCGAAAAACATGATCTGCTGATCGTTGTTGACGAGGTTCAGACCGGAAACGGCAGAACGGGGAAGCTTTATTCCTATATGCACTACGGCTTTACGCCCGATGTTTTTACGACGGCAAAAGGCCTTGGCGGCGGACTTCCGATCGGCGCCTGCGTGATGGGTGAAAAGGCAGAGAATCTGTTTTCACCGGGAGATAACGGCTCGACCTTCGGCGGAAATCCTGTTGTGTGTGCCGGTGCAGTGAATATCCTTTCAAGACTCACCGACGAATTCATTTCTGAGGTTGCCGAAAAGGGCGAATACCTGAAAAAGAATCTGGAAAGCATCAGCGGCGTGACGGAGGTCAGCGGCAGGGGCTTTATGCTCGGTTTGCTTTCGGAAAAAGACAGCGCCGAAATTATTGCCGAAGCAAGAGAAAAAGGGCTGTTGCTTCTGAAAGCTAAAAATAAGGTGCGTCTGCTTCCACCACTTACGGTCACCAAAGAGCAGATTGACAAAGCAGTCGAAATAATTGCGGAATGTGTAAACGGATAAAATATATACAAATATAAAGAAAAACGGAGCTTATTTGTAAACTCCGTTTTTCTTTATGGGGTGTGTATTCCATCGGCTGATGCCGAAGAATTGACAGACAAAGTCTGAATGAATGGGCTTTCTTAATTCCATACTTAAATTATACTCAATCATTGAGTATTTGTCAATACACCTGTCCTTTATGTGACAAAATTCTATCGGGTGATGGTATGGATTATATTGATAAGCTGATTTCTCTGCGGATTGACCGTGATCTGACTCAGGCTGACGTTGCAAGAGTGATCAACAAATCTCAGCAGGGCTATGATCATATTGAAAAAAGGCGGGCAAGACTGACGATTGAAGATATGATAAGGCTTTGTGATTTTTATCAGATGACGCCGAACGAACTTTTGGGATATGAGTAAAACTCGGATTTACAGGATAGGACAGAAAACGACCGAAACCTTTTGACTGGGTTTCGGTCGTTTCTTTTAATGAATCCGCAATTGTCCTGAATGGAGGTTACGGTGAACAGCCGGATTATTTGCTTTTTTTCTTGGCCAGTGAACGCTGAACGACTTTGATGATTTCTACAATCGGAATGATCGAGAACGCAAGAGCAATCGAAATCAGGTAAGCTTCTGCATTGAGCTTTGTGAAACCGAAAGCGTTCGCAAGGAACGGAACTTCGATGATCGCGGTTGTGAGAACCAGCGAAGCCGCCATTGCCATATAAAGGAACTTGTTGTGGGATTTTTCGGAAAACGCCATCCTGAGAACAGAGCCTCTTTGTGATCTCATGTTGAATGAGTGGAAAATCTCACACATCGACATGGTAAGGAAGGCCATCGTCATGCCCTCGTTGCTGTCGGCGATGCCGTAGAACTGCCAGTGTCCGGTTTCGAGGAATTCGCCGATGAAAAATGCGGCAAGGGTCAGGAGTGTGACAAGAATGCCTTGATAAGCACAGTCGATGCCTAAACCGCCGGAGAAAATGCCGTCCTTGCTGTTTCTCGGCTTTCTCTTCATGATGTCGCTTTCGGGCTTCTCAAAGCCTAAGGCGAGAGCCGGGAAGCAGTCGGTAATCAAGTTGATGAAAAGAAGGTGAACGGGCTTTAAGATTGTGAAGCTTAAAAGAGAAGCGATGAAGATCGAAAGTACCTCGGAAAGGTTGGAGCCCAGAAGGAACTGAATGGCCTTCCGGATGTTGTCGTAAATTCTTCTGCCCTCGGAAACAGCACCGACGATGGTGGCAAAGTTGTCGTCCGCAAGCACCATGTCCGCAACGTTTTTTGTAACGTCCGTACCGGTAATGCCCATTCCAACGCCGATGTCCGCGCTCTTGATGGACGGTGCGTCGTTGACACCGTCACCGGTCATGGCAGTAATCATGCCTTTTGCTTTCCATGCGTTGACAATCCGGGTCTTATGCTCAGGCTGAACACGGGCGTAAACCCGGAATTCGGTGACTCTTTCCTTAAAGTCCTCGTCGCTGATCTTGTCAAGCTCTGCGCCTGTTATGGCGTGCGACGGGTCGGTGATGATGCCAAGCTCCATGGCGATGGCAACAGCGGTATCTTTATGGTCGCCGGTAATCATAATCGGGGTGATTCCGGCGGCTTTACATTCGATGATCGCGTCCTTGACCTCAGGACGTACCGGGTCGATCATACCGGTAAGACCGATGAAAACAAGATCGTTTTCAAGGCTTTCGGGTGCGAAGTCCGTCGGAGCGGCGTCGTATTTTTTCATGGAAACGGCGAGCACACGAAGTGCCTTGTCCGCCATTCTCTTGTTGTCTTTGAGCGCAGACGCCCGAAGTTCTTCGGAGAACGGAACAACCCTTCCGTCAACGAGAGCGTGCGTGCATTTTCCGAGGATGACGTCAGGTGCGCCCTTGGTGTACTGAACAAAACCGTCATCTGTCTTGTGGACGGTTGACATCATCTTACGACCCGAATCGAACGGAGCTTCGCCGATTCTCGGGTAAGCTTTGACAAGGTCGTTTTTATTAAGACCGAGCGTGTTGGCGAAAGCGACAAGCGCGGCTTCGGTCGGTTCACCGTTGACCTCACCGTTTTCGTCAATGCCGGCGTCACAGCAAAGAGCCATCGCCGTGGCAATCAACTTTTCGTCGTCGCCGTAATGGTCAACAACGGTCATTTTATTCTGGGTGAGGGTACCGGTTTTATCCGAGCAGATGATCTGCGCACAGCCGAGTGTTTCTACCGCAGTAAGCTTTCGGATAATTGCGTTTTTCTTCGACATATTCGTAACGCCGATCGAAAGAACGACCGTAACAACGGCGGCAAGACCCTCGGGGATCGCCGCAACGGCAAGAGAAACGGCTGTCATGAAGCTGGCAAGTACAAGGTCAAAGCTGATGGCATTTCCGCCGATCTTTGTGGCGATAACCTGGAAACCGAAAATGAAAATACAGATTCCGAGAACGATCCAGGTCAGCACCTTCGAAAGCTGATTGAGCTTTTTCTGAAGCGGAGTTTCGCTGTCTTCCGCTTTGGCAAGAGCGTCGGCAATTTTACCCATTTCGGTGTCCATACCGGTGGCAACAACAACGGCTTTACCTCTGCCGTAGACCACGGTGGAGCCCATATACGCCATGTTTTTGCGGTCACCCAATGCAACCTCGTCGTTTGTTCCGCCGTTGAGTGCGGCAATCAGCTTATTGACGGGGACAGATTCACCCGTAAGTGCCGCTTCTTCAATTTTCATGCTGGCACATTCGAAAATACGGCAGTCTGCCGGAACAGCGTCACCGGCTTCAAGCACAACAACGTCGCCGACAACAAGGTCTTCACTCTTAACGGAAACAAGCTTACCGTCCCTTATAACCTTGCTTGTAGCGGCTGCCATTTCCTGAAGCGCTTCGATTGCGGCTTCGGCCTTGCTCTCCTGGACAACGCCGAG
>JALEYA010000156.1 GCA_022779945.1 Oscillospiraceae bacterium
TCAAAGTTAGCACAAATAAAACAACCCAATAGATTTAACACAGCAAACATAAGAGAGAACAAATCACCCTTAACGCAAACAGTGCGACCACACTTAGTGTTGTCCTGTTACGAAAAGCGTTCTTTGCTTACTTTCTGACGCTTTGGTCAGAAAGTAAGTGCCCGCGCGGCATTAGCGCAAAGGGAAAGATATAGAAGTAGCCAAATCCAAAAAGTACAAACTAACTATTAGCAAGACAAACTAAAATTTACCGTTCAACCCACGGCTCGGGCTGTCGGGTAAAAATCCGGCACCGTGCCCCCCCGGCATCGGAGTCGCCTTGCGACCAAACTGATATTTGCCGATACACCTTGTTGTAAATCAATCGGTTGAAGAAAACCGACTGTTTATTTTGAAATAACAAATGAAAGGATAGATAACCATGATTAACGTAACCCTCAAAGGCGGCGTTGTCCGTGAATATGAAAACGGCACAAGCGTCCTTGAAATCGCAAAAAGTTTAGGTGCGGGACTTTATAAAGCTGCCTGCGCTGCAAGAGTCAACGGAACGGAATGCGACCTTCGCACCGTTCTTGATTCCGACTGTGAGGTCGAAATTCTTACCTTCGACGACGACTTCGGCAAAATGGCGTTCCGCCACACCTGCTCGCATATCTTGGCGCAGGCGGTAAAGCGTCTTTACCCGAATACCAAGCTGACCATCGGTCCGTCGATTGAAGACGGCTTCTATTACGACTTTGATTCCGAGATCTCCTTTACGCCCGAAGTGCTCGAAGCACTCGAAAAAGAGATGAAGAAGATCGTCAAAGAAAACCTTCCGATTGAAAAGTTTGAGCTTGAGCCGGAAGAAGCCATCAAGATGATGGAGGAAAAGGGCGAGACTTACAAAATCGAACTTATCAAAGAGCACGCCGATAAGGGCGAAAAGATTTCTTTCTACCGTCAGGGCGAATTTGTTGAGCTTTGCGCCGGTCCCCATCTTCCCGATACAAGCCGTGTCAAGGCGTTCAAGCTGACCTCCTGCACAGGCGCATACTGGAGAGGCGACGCCAACAATAAGATGCTTCAGCGTATTTACGGCACTGCGTTCACCAAGGCAAGTGAGCTGGAAGAGCATTTGCAGAAGCTTGAGGAAGCGAAAAAGCGCGACCATAATAAGTTGGGCAGAGAGCTCGGATACTTCTCAACCGTTGATTATATCGGTCAGGGACTTCCGATCCTTCTGCCGAAGGGCGCAAGAGTCATTCAGCTTCTTCAGCGCTGGGTTGAAGACGTGGAGCAGGAGCATAACTACCTGCTGACCAAAACGCCGCTGATGGCAAAGCGTGACCTGTACCGCATTTCCGGCCATTGGGATCACTACTTAGACGGAATGTTCGTTTTGGGCGACCCGAATGACGAGGAAAAGGAATGTCTGGCGCTTCGCCCGATGACCTGTCCGTTCCAGTATCAGGTCTATCTCAATCAGGGCAGAAGCTACCGTGACCTGCCGATGAGACTCGGCGAAACCTCAACGCTTTTCCGTAACGAGGACTCGGGTGAAATGCACGGTCTTATCCGTGTTCGTCAGTTCACGATCTCGGAGGGACACCTTGTCCTTCGCCCCGATCAGCTCGAAGAGGAATTCGAGGACTGCCTGAATCTCTGCAAGTATTTCCTCGGCACGGTCGGTCTTTTGGAGGATTGCACCTTCCGCTTCTCACAGTGGGATCCGAACAACACGGATAAATACGAGGGAACGGCGGAGCAGTGGGAGACCGCGCAGGCGACAATGAAGAAGATTCTGGACGATCTCGGTGTTTCGTATAAGATCGGTATTGGTGAAGCGGCGTTCTACGGTCCGAAGCTTGATATTCAGTATAAGAACGTTTTCGGAAAAGAGGACACGATCGTTACGATTCAGATCGATATGCTTCTTGCCGAAAAGTTCGGTATGTACTACACGGATAAGGACGGTCAGAAGAAGCTTCCGTATATCATTCACAGAACAAGCCTCGGCTGTTACGAGAGAACGCTTGCGTATCTGATCGAAAAATACGCCGGTGCGTTCCCGCTGTGGCTCGCTCCCGAGCAGATCCGTATCACTCCCGTTGCCGACCGTCATCAGGATACGGCGTTCGAAATTAAGAAGCAGCTTGAAAAGGCGGGCATCAAGCGTGTCGAGGTTGATACAAGAAGCGAAAAGCTCGGCTATAAGCTTCGTTCGGCTCAGCTTGATAAGATTCCGTACATTCTTGTTGTCGGCGATAAGGAAGCCGAAACGGGTACGATTTCCGTCAGAAAGCGCGGTGTCGGCGACATCGGCTCGATGGAGATTTCGGATTTCGTTAAGTCTGCACTGGCGGATATTGACGCCAAGGTAAGATGGTAATTCAGAGTTCAGACAGCAGATAACAGATAACAGAACAGGCACAGTCGATAGATTCCGGCTGTGCTTTTTTGAATATAGAAAAGCCGGAGCTTCAAGGAAGAAGCCCCGGCTGATTTTCAGAGGTTGTCTTTAATTTATGGCAAGCATAACGTGTATCAATCCCAGCACCGTCATGTGCAGCGGATAGAATATATAAAAGAACCATTTTCCGCCCTTTGTTTTCTTTCCGCTTTCGCCGTTGTATAAAAGAAGAAGCGGAACGGACAAAAAGGTGCCGAGCGAAAAGGCGGAGGAAGCCAAAGCGTGCACCATATCGCCCGAGGACGAAAAACTGCCGTAAAATGCATATAAGCAGTACAGAAGCCCCACCATGACCTGCCACAGACAGCATTTTTTGACACTGTCACGACATTTGTAGAACCCTACGCTCCACAAGACGGCAAAATACTTCCAGTCGCACCAATAGCTTAAAACGCAAAGAAGCCCGATTAAAAGCACCTTTTCGGCTTTGTTCTCTCTTGTCGCTTCGACGTGCACGGCAAGAAGAGCCAGAAACAGCGTAAAAATCATATTGAACGAGGGCGAAAATAATTCTTCCCCTCTCATCAGCCACCACGGTACTTCGGAAATCACGGCAAAGACAAACAGCCGCAGGGCATACTTTTTGAACGACCGGGTGTGCTCGTACCCCTGCGCCAAAAAGAAGCACATGACAGGAGCCGTCGTTCGTCCGACGATATGAAAAATCTGCGCCGTGGGGGTGGAAAAATCAAGAAATGTCCACGCGATATGGTCAAGCAGCATCGCAAAAACCGCAATGTACTTGACGGCGTTCCGATTGAGCGGTTTTCTCATGGTTCGTCCCGTTTCAGCTCTTTCGAAAACCGGATACGGTTCGAAATGAAACCGAACAGTAGCCAGAGCAAAATAATCGGAAGAAGTACAACGCAGATCAATACGGTAAGGGCAATGATACCCTTGCCTTTTTTGCTCTTCTTGACCGTTTCGGGTATTTCTTCGTCCCTGACCGGCTGTTCGGGCGCCGGATTATCGCTTGAATAAAGCGGATAAAGCGTCAAGACCGCAAAATTGTCGGGGATTCCGGCGTTATAAAGAAGCGGCTTTACAAGCTCGGCAATGCCGCCGTCGGTTTTCAGTATTTTTTTGAGATTGATCCGAAGGGCGGACACGATGCTGTCCACCACGTTGCAGACACCGACCGTGATTTTGTAGTAAGCCGAGTCGGGTGTGTACTTTCCGTCGCCGCCGTAAAGGTTCATCACAAGCGACATAATAAAGTTGACAACGCTTTCGTTTGCGATATCGGCCCAGTCGCTCTTTTTAAGGTTTGTTTCTTTTTTGCAAAGACGTGCGGCATGCTTGATCTTCAGCTTTGTAAGAATTTTTGCGAACGGACGCATCAGCCAGCCGTAACGGTAAATGACCGAGGGCTTGACGCTGAATGCCGTGACCATCCGCGACAGCTTTTCGGTGTCGTAAGCCGCGGCATGAACGACTTCCTTAATCATGCCGAAGAACTTGTTCTCCAAGTGCTCGGTCAGCGTGTCGCCGTTCATGTTAAAGTCGGGTTTTACGTCAATCGTCCTTGTGCCGACGTGGATCGTTTTGTTCGCCGGGTCAAACTCAATCGTACGGAACACACCGGGGTAGCCGACCGGGCAGGCGGTTGTGATGTCATAGAAGATGTTGCCCTTTTGCGAATAGGTGTAGGAAATGTCCTGCATATGCGTGTGTCCCGTCAGCATGAACGGCACGCCCATGTCCGCAAACTGATTGCACCGCTTTTGGGCATCGTTCATCATGTCGTTTTCGCCGATGATGCTGTAAATCGGAGAGGGGGAGATCATCGGGTGATGCGTCATGGCGATAATAAACTGACCGTTTTTCTTCGCGTCGGCAACCTGTGCGGTGATCCATTTGAAGCACTCATCCGAAAAGCCGCTTCCGCCGTCTCCGTTGCTGTCGTCATTGAGCGCAAAAAGACGGTAGCCGTCGCAAAGCTGAACGACATAGGACATACTCTCCTTATGGACGGCGATGGCTTCATCGGGACCGAAGCGGCGGTATAAATCGAAAAGCTCGCTTCGTTTTGCCGAGTCAATTTCTACCGCACCTTCGGGCGTAAATCGGCGGGTTTTTCCGTCGTCCTGAAAATCATGCGTCGCCGTGATGGCATAGACCTTTTTGCCCTTCTCCTGAAGCTCGGATAAAAGCCGGATAATTCCCTCGTGGCTTTCGGGTTCACCGTTATAGGTGGTGTCGCCGGAAACGAGAATGATGTCCGATTCGTCTTTTTCTAAAAGCTGAGTTTTCAGTGCTTCGAGGATTTCTTCGGTGTGAAGCAGGTCGTTTGCCGCTTTGGCGTTCGCTTTTTCAAATTCGGGACCCGTTGTGCCGAGCGATTTGGCAAAATAGTGAAGGTCCGATATGACGTTGATTTTTAAAGGCTTGAGTTGCTTGTACATCGTGTGTTCTCCTTTTATCTGACAGGAGCGACCGTCAAGTGATGACGTTCTCCTTTTTTGCTTTGAAAACGGACTTCCAGACAGCCGTTTGTTCTTTCGTTCACTTCGGCTGTCTTTCCGTCGAGAAGAATATGATAGTTTTCTTTTTCGTTCATAACGATCAGCAGAATGGATTCTTCGTTTTCTCCGTAGCCGGTAAAGTGAATTTCGGCTTCGGTCATGTCGGCGTTCCATTCGGTTTTGTCAAGATAGGTGTCGAAGCCTACGTTGACCGTACCGGGGGCGTAATAAGCCTTCGTCCAAAGGTTGATCGGGGTCGAAAGACCGCCGAAATTATGGAACCAGCCGCCGCAGCCCGTGACAACGTTCACCATTTCGAAGGTGTAATAGCTGTCCTCGACCTCACGCTTCCAGATGTCGATCGCTCGTCTGGCAATCTCAAACGCAAAGTCGCTTTCGCCGTTGTCGAGCATGGCTTTCCAGATGAACCACTGATGCGGGAACCAGATGTTGCCGTTCCAGTAGCCGTTGACCTTGTAATAGCCTGCGCTCTGGTCAACCGCACTGATGCCGTAGGGCGAAAACATTTCCTTTTCGCTTTCCAGGTGGTGAAGAATGGCTTTCTTCTGCTCTTCGTTGCACGCACCGGCGATGATCGGGTAGATGCCGTCAAGCCCCTTGTTGAGGTTTTCACCGCTTTCGGTGCGGAAAACGGTCGTCGGGTTGTAGTCCTTATCGTGAAGCACATAGCCGAAGTAGCCGCTGTCCTTATCCCATGAATATTTGTCCAAAGCGTCGGTCAGTGTCCGGATGTCGGTTTCGTATTCTTTCTTGTCCTGTTCCCTGCCCGTCTTGTCGGCAAGGATATACAGAATTTTTGCAAAACGGATGACCTGACTTGTCGTGATGACCGGGGCGGCGGTGTCACGCTTTTCCCGTTTCATCATCGCTACCTGCGCCGGGTAGTCGTCCATTCCGCTTGTGGAATAGAAATAGTCGTAGGTCGTCAGCAGTCCGCTTTTAAACTTCGCCGTGGTCGAGCCTCTGACCTTGCCGCGTAAGAACAGATAGTACAGTCTTGCACGGGAATACAAAGCAAGAACCTTTTCCTTGTCGTTCGTTTTTTGCAGCATTTCGAAAAGCTGATAAATCTGTACGGGGACG
>JALEYA010000165.1 GCA_022779945.1 Oscillospiraceae bacterium
TGGAACCGTTAGACGAAAGGACTTCCGAAACAAGGCGGATGGTGTACGGGAACTCCTCGACAGACGGGATAACAGGTACAAGCGCTCTTTCGGCAAGTGCACCATGACCGATTTCACGTCTGCCCGGTCCTCTTGACGGTCTTGTTTCGCCGACAGAATAGGACGGGAAATTGTAGTGATGAATATATCTCTTGTTGTCTTCATTGTCCAGACCGTCGAGAAGCTGAGCGTCGCTCATAGAACCGAGTGTCGTTACGGTAAGAACCTGTGTCTGACCTCTTGTGAACATACCGGAACCATGTACACGGCTTAAAAGGTCAACTTCGGCATTAAGCGGACGCATATCATCAATGCCTCTGCCGTCAACACGCTTGTTTTCGTCAAGCAGCCAGCGGCGAACCACAAATTTCTGAAGCTTGTAAAGACACTCGTCAATCTTGGTGGGATCGGTATCTTCATATTCAGCATCGAATTTATCGTGTACCTTTTCATAAACGGGCTTGAGTCTCTCATCCCGGATTCTCTTGTCGTCCGTATCGAGAGCAGCTTTTACATCGTCAATTGCAAATTCTTTGATTGCTTCAAACATCGCGGGGTCGGGATCCTGAGACTCGAACGGAATCTTTTCCTTACCGATTTCAGCCTGAATGCCCTTGATGAATTCAACGATCTGCTGGTTGGCTTTATGGGCAAACATGATGCCTTCGTACATCGTTTCGTTGTCAACTTCGTTTGCGCCGGCTTCGATCATAGCAACAAGATCAGCCGTTGATGCAACGGTTACAGCCATTTCTGACCTTTCTCTTTCGGCCTCGGTCGGGTTGATAACGAACTTACCGTCAACAAGACCGACGCTGACACCGCTGATCGGACCGTCCCACGGAATATCAGAGATCGAAATAGCAATGGAAACACCGATCATGGCCGTGATTTCGGGAAGACAGTCCTGATCAACCGACATAACGGTTGCGACAACGCCGACATCGTTTCTCATATCCTTCGGGAAAAGCGGACGGATCGGTCTGTCGATGACACGGGAGCAAAGGGTTGCCTTTTCACTTGCTCTGCCTTCACGTCTCTGGAAAGAACCGGGAATCTTACCAACAGAATAAAGCTTTTCTTCAAAGTCAACGGAAAGCGGGAAAAAGTCTACGCCTTCTCTCGGTTTTGCCGACATGGTAGCGGTACAAAGAATTTCGGTTTCGCCGTAACGGATAAGACAGGAACCGTTCGCAAGTCCTGCCATTTTTCCCGTTTCAACAACAAGGGGTCTGCCTGCAAGTGTAGTTTCAAATTTTCTGAATTCTGAAAACATAAACATATACCTCTCTTTAAAATTTATTATATCCACACGAGGCAGGTTTAGCAATAAATTCAAAGCTCAGAAACAAGCTCTCAATTTAGTGCTAACCCATTTAAATACCTCGTGAAAATATTCATCGTAATCGTGCAAAAGGCAGACACGAAAACCATGTCTGCCTTAATAGCAAAATTATTTACGAAGACCGAGTCTTGCAACGATGGAACGATATCTTTCGATATCATTCTTCTGAAGATATGCAAGAAGGTTTCTTCTGTGACCAACCATCTTAAGAAGACCGCGGCGGGAATGATGATCCTTCTTATTGGTCTTAAGATGCTCGGTAAGAGTATTGATTCTGTAAGTGAGAATAGCGATCTGTACCTCAGGAGAACCGGTATCGCCCTCATGAGTAGCGTATTCTGCGATAATCTTGCTCTTTTCTTCTTTTGTTATCATTGGTTTCACCTCATTAAATATATTTCATCAGCCAAACCCCCAGAAAACGGTCGGTGAAATGCCTGTTGGGCTTGATCCGTATTCCGAGCAATCGGCACAATGCTTGAAAGATTATAGCACAATCATAAGCAAAAGTAAAGAGTTTAAGAAACAAAAATTAAACTTTTTTGTCCGTAGTCAACCGGTTAAAAAAGACCGGAATCAGACAGGCAGGTAAATAATCGGAAGCAGTTTAATCAGCGCATTGATCGCCGCTTCCAGCTTTGCCATAAGCTTGGAAAGCGAGGTAGCATCCGACGCTGCGCTGCTGTTGAATTCGTCATCAAGACCGGCGAAATCAACTCCGACAACCGTATTGCCGCCGAATTTTTCAGGAATAATGCTTGCGCTGTCAGCGTAGAAGTTGAGATAATAACCGTTCAGCTCAGTGGCGACACCGACAGAAATCGGTTTGTCAATCTCTGTTATAATATTGACTACCTTCCCATTTTTCTGTGTAATATCACACGAAAGGTACTCAACGCCTTTTCCGTCCCCGAAAATGTCATCTCCGAATTTACAATCTTTGATTTCAATTTTCTCATACGGACAGGGATAAACCTTGACGCTTGTATAGGTCAAAGGTGCATCGGCGAACTCGAAACAAAGCTTATTCTTATCGATTTCGCAGTAAAATTCCTCATTATTCATTGTATAATCCGGACAATAGTAATACAGCGATTCGGATTCCGAAAGTTCCATATCCAACGGTGAGTTCCGCTTGACAGCGTATGTTCTGGTCGTTCCGTTGTAATAGGTAACGCTGAACTTTGCCCCGTCAAGAGCAACATAATCCGCGTCCTCGTAAACGGCTTTCGGCACGCCGGAAACCGCTTCAATTTTCGTTACAAAACGGTCAACCAGCCTGTATTTGAGCTTGAAGGTCTTCTTAAAGGCAGGTTTGTTCACTATCTCAATCATTTTTGAGGGTTCTTTGATCAATGCGTTGTAATCAGCGTTATAAACGGCACAATCAACCGAAACATAAAGGTATTGACTGGCATTTTTCACGGCAGTTTTATAAGCCGTACCCGAAACATAAGGGGTAATAATAGCAAAATGGCTGTCGTCAATAATTCCGAATACATTGTAAAAGACCGCTCTGTCCGAATTTACTACAGAGGTTTTTCCGTTCGACAGTTTCAGCAAGAAATTATAGCGATTAAAGGTTGCAAGCGAAATATCCATCACACCGTCGTTGTCAAAATCAATTTCATATCCATCTTTTAAATAGGTATTAACCTCCGCCTTGCTTAACGGACGCTTTGAGTTGGTGCCGGTCAGACTGACAGCAGTCACTTCAAGGTTACCGCTCCCCGTTGCGGCCATTGTACCCATCGAGAGTGCAGACACAAGAAGTAACAGTGCACAAATCAAGGATATTAGTCTTTTCATTTTTAATTCCTCCTAATATTTTGTAACAATATAATAACATCGCGTTTTTAGTCTGTCAATATATTTAATAAAAATTGTAAGATAAATAAATCTTGAAACACTACAATGTTATATGGTAGAATATGTCAGAAATAAATTTCAAAACATTAATGAAAAGGGAAGATACGTTTGCGACATATTGCATTTCGTATCACGGAACGAAAAATGATAAAAAAATCACTATGCGGAACCTGGACACTCAATGACAGCGAAAATAAGTATCATATAAACGCCGTTGTACCGGGCTGTAATTATCTGGATTTAATGAGGGAAAACATTATTCCTGACCCGTTTTACGGCACAAACGAAAAAGACGTATATTGGGTCGCCGAAACCGATTGGATCTATTCCAAAAAATTTGATATCTCTCAGGAAGAACTCAGCTTTAAAGCCATAACACTCGAGTGTAAGCGGCTTGACACGATCTGCGACATCTATCTGAATGATTCTTTGGTTGCAAGCGTCAAGAATTGCCATATCGGGTACAGTTTTAACATCAAACCATATCTGAAATCGGGCGAAAATGAACTTAAAATCTATTTTCACTCCCCTGTCAATTATGTCCGGCAAAAATACAAGCAGGAACGGACTCCTGCCAACAGCAACGGTCAGAACGGCATATCCCACATCCGAAAGCCGCAATGTCATTTTGGCTGGGACTGGGGTCCGGTTTTACCGCCGAGCGGAATTGATTCGGATATTTTTCTTGAGATGAGAAACAGCGGCAAAATCAATGATCTGAACATCCGTCAAAAGAAAAACTCCGATTCAAGCTTTATCGTTACTGCAGAAGTAAAAACCGAACAGAAAGACAGCGAGAATATTGAGATTGAGATTTATTCTCCGGACGGTGCATTGATTGCAAAAGAGCAGTCGTCGAAAGGCGAATTCATCATCAAGGATCCACAGCTCTGGTGGACACACGAATTGTCTGCGAAAGAGGAGCAGCCCTTATATACCGTCAAAGCCAATCTTATATCCGATAACGAAATTGTGCACTCTGTAAGCAAAAAAATCGGACTTCGTGAGATTTGGCTTAACCGAAAAAACGATGAATACGGTCAGAATTTTCAGTTTATCTTAAATGGTGTACCGATTTTTATCAAAGGCGCCAATTATATTCCCGCTGACAGTTTTATAACAAGATTCACCAACGATAAACTTGAATATCTTATTAACAGCGTCTTATATTCCAATATGAATATGCTTCGTGTCTGGGGCGGCGGATATTATGAAAGCGACGAGTTTTACGATATCTGCGACCGGAAGGGCATTCTTGTCTGGCAGGATTTTTGTTTTGCCTGTCAGCCCTACCCTTTCTTTGATACCGGATTTTTAAATAACGTTAAAGATGAAATTGAATATAACGTAAAGCGGCTTCGTCACCATGCAAGTCTTGCGCTCTGGTGCGGAAACAACGAAATCGAAAGCATGTCTTTAGCCTGGCAGAACCGCCCGAAATACGTGAAATGGACCGAAAAGTTCTTCTACGACATCTTGCCCGATGAAGTCAGAAAATACGATGAAGATACCCCCTTTATTCCCGGCACACCGTGCGGAATCGGTCATATGAAAGGCTTTGACCGTGACAACGTCGGCGACACGCACCTTTGGGCGGTCTGGCACGGTTTACAGCCGATGAAGTATTACCGTAAGCGAATGACACGTTTTTGCAGTGAATTCGGCTTTGAAAGCCTGCCCGATATCAAAACAATCCGACAGTATGCAAAACCCGAAGACTATGACCTGCACTCCGATGTTTTCAAGTCCCATCAAAAATGTGCAAGCGGTAACGACAAAATGATTTATTATATTGCCACTCGCTTCCGACTGCCGAAGAAATTCGAAGACTGGATCTATCTTTCTCAGGTTACACAGCTTGAATGCATCAGCGATGCAACCGAGCACTGGAGACGGAACAAAGGAAGATGCAACGGTTCCGTTTACTGGCAGTTAAACGACTGCTGGGGCGTTTGCTCATGGTCGGGAATGGATTATTACGGCAATTATAAAGCACTTCAATATAAGGCTAAGCATTTCAATGCTCCTTTGAGTGTCAGCATTGAGGATACCGAAGAAAGTATCAATTTTTATGCTTTGAATGATAAGAACGAAAGGCAATCCGTTGTTTTACGATGTGAAATATTTGATTTTTCAAAAGGTATTCTGAAAACCTCCGAAACCGCAGCCGATATAAGACCGCTTGAAAACGTAAAACTTGCCGAATTGCCGATAACTGAGCTGAAAAGAAAATATAATCTCTCCGAAATCGGTATCCGAGCCGTTCTCACGGTTTCCGGAGCAGTTGTGAACGAAAAAACCTTCTTATTTAAACCTGAAAAAGATCTCCGTCTTCCGAAAGCGGATATCCGACTTGAAAAATCCGTTATAGGAGATGAAATTGAAATGAAAGCTGTTTCCAACCGTTTTGCAAGACTTGTTCAGCTTCATTGTGACTGTTCGACACTACCTTTTTCGGATAACTATTTTGATCTGCTTCCCGGCGAGACCAAAACGGTGAGAATGCCTGTTGACAGGAATCTGACAGTCGGGAAACAGCTTGAAAGCATCCGCGTCAAATGTGCAAACGACATTGAGCCGAAAGCACTGAGAATTTACGACCTGAAAGAAAGAGTGCGCGTTTTCCTTCAACCTGTCAATTTTGCTCAGTGGGTCTATAATCGTGCGATTCCGAAAGACCTGAAAACAGAATAAACGAATCCATCACAAAAGCCTGCCCCGACAACCGGAGCAGGCTTCCTGTTTATGAATCACTGATGTTCTTTAGTGCTTCAAGCTCTTTTTTATCAACCTTAATCTTGGAATCCTTGATTATTTTCACTTGTTTTCGGCTGATAGTAATCGGTGCCGCTTCTGCCTTTTTATCAAGGCTGACTTTGAGCATGCCGGTCAGAAGATTAAAATCAACAACCGTGCCTCTTCCTTCCGGTGTTTCGACAATTGCGCCGTTTTTCGGCGTAACACGCAAAAGGTGTTCATACGCATCCTGCTCAAATCTTAAACAGCACATCAATCGTCCGCAGGTACCGCTGATTTTCACGGGGCTTAAAGAGAGTCCCTGCTCTTTTGCCATTTTTACGGAAACGGGCGAAAAATCGCCGAGGAATGTCTTGCAGCAAAACGGTCTTCCGCATACGCCCAGACCGCCGATAAGCTTCGATTCATCTCGTGCACCGATCTGGCGAAGCTCGATTCTTGTACGGAAAACCGAAGCCAAGTCTTTGACAAGGCTTCTGAAATCAACTCTGCCGTCGGCAGTAAAATAAAACATGATTTTGTGGCGGTCAAAGGAATATTCCACATCGACAAGCTTCATTTCAAGCTTATGTGCGGCGATTTTCTTGAGACAAATATCGAACGCCGCCTTTTCTTTTTCTTTGTTTTCTTCGACAATTCTGATATCGTTTCCGGTGGCGTGTCTGACGACCGCCTTGAGCGGAGCAGTTATTTCGTCGTCTGAAATCTCGCGGTTTGAAAGTGTCACTTCTCCGAACTCGAGACCTCTCGCCGTTTCGACAATTACCTTGTCGCCTTTTTCGAGTATATTTCCGCTCGGGTCGAAATAATAAGTTTTCCCCGCATCTTTAAATCTGACACCGACAATTACTGCCATTGTGTATCATCCTTTCATTGTTTCAGTTTAATATCGTAAAAAACGCTACAAACTCTTGTCAAAAGAAGGTTTGCGTTGGCTGATGAATTCATGTTATCAATCAGTTCATTCGTTGCGTTAACATATTCAAGCAACTTTTTTTCGGGAAAAGAGCTGCTCAGCAATTTAACAGCCTCCGTTTCATTGCTACCGAAGCGGTTCCGGATTCCGTTTTTATAGGCAAGAGCGTCCGCAAATATCATGTAAAGTGCCGACAGAACATCAGGCAGTTTCTGCTTTTCCTTTTGATACACAGCCGTCTGACACAAAAAATCAAACTCCGTTTTTTTGCAAAGTGAAAAGATCAGTTCGTTTGCAATTTCGTAAGATTCGGCAAGCAGCTCCCTGTCGTCACTTTTTTCTTCGGCGCTGACAGAATAATCCGTTGCCCGTGAAAGGATCGTTTCAAGCAAGGCAGACTTGGATTTGCAGGTCAGTATAAACGTGACATAGGGCGCCGGTTCCTCGAATACTTTTAAAAGTGCATTCTGAGCCTGCGGATTCATATACTGTGCTTCATGGATAATAAAGACACTTTTATCGCAATCATTCGGCACAAGCATAGCATCATGCTTCAGCCGTCTGATCCGATCTACCTTGATATTGGCAGAAGAATCATCTTTCATAACGTAATGGATATCCGGATGACTCTTGTTATCTGCTTTTTTACAGCCGGCGCATATCCCACAGGGTTTATTTTTGTCGGCAAGGCACACCGTCGCTTTTGCAATTTCCGTTGCCGCTTTCAGTCTTGTTTCAGCGTCTCCCCCTTCAAGAATGAGGGCATGGGAAAGCCTTCCGCTGCTGACGGCGGATTCGATTTTATTTCTGAATTGTTCGCTTACTTCAAAACCGTCAAACACATTCAATCCTCCGTCATAAAGCCTGATAAAAAGCACCGTGTAACACAATATTTTTTATTATACAACAAATCGCAGAAAATAACAACTGTTTTGACTCATCTTGAACTACTGAAATTATACTGATTCAATACCGTATTGACATCTTCGGGAAATTTAAATTCAGTCGGCACATCGGAATATTCATTTCTCTGCCATGTCCATCTGTTTTCGAGTCTGAACCAGTCCATACTTTCTTCCTTATTGCCGGAAAGGGAAGAAATGCAGTTTTCGATCCATTTTTTCCATCGCATCAAATAAAAATCAGCTGTAAGACCCGACCACTGTTTATTTGAATAATCGGCGAGTCCGCCTTCGTTTGCCGCTGCGCGCGAGCCTGCCCATGTCGTAATCAAAGCACGAGCATTAAACTCAAAGATATGCTTTGTGAATTCATCAAAATCGTCTGCGAGCTGTTTTGCCTGATTGAGCCAATTTCCCAGGAGAAATTCTTTTCTTCGGGAAAGCAATTGATCGTTGAATCGGATCATCGATATAAACTTATCGCTGATTTTCATAAATTCAATAAGGTCTTTATT
>JALEYA010000192.1 GCA_022779945.1 Oscillospiraceae bacterium
GAGACCGCCCATGTCGGTCGGCTTGGAAACAAGAGGCCATGCGGTGCTTTCTTCGGCGATCATCAGTACGTCGGGATGATCGGCAAAAATCAGTGTATTCAGGCTTCTGATAAAGTCAATTGCCTCAAGGTTTTCGTTTCCGCCGTATTTGTTGGCGATCCATTCGCCGTCGTTGCGGTCATAGTCGAGATAGAGCATCGAAGCGACGGCATCCACACGAAGTCCGTCAACATGATAATTGCGAAGCCAGAATTCGGCCGAGCTCATCAGGAAGGATCTGACCTCGTTCCGGCCGTAGTCAAAGACCTTTGTCCCCCACTGCTTATGTTCGCCCTTTCTCGGGTCGGCGTATTCGTAGCAGGCCTCGCCGTCAAAGTCGGAAAGACCGTGTGCGTCTCTCGGGAAGTGGGCCGGAACCCAGTCGAGAATGACACCGATGCCGTTCTTGTGGCACTGATCGATAAAATACATAAGATCGTGCGGTGTGCCGTACCGTGACGTTGCGGCAAAGTAGCCCGTTACCTGATAGCCCCACGAGCCGTCGAACGGATATTCGGAAAGCGGCATCAGCTCGATGTGCGTGTATCCCATCTCCTTGACATACGGTACAAGCTCGTTGGCAAGGTCGCGGTAGGAATAGAAATTGCCGTCGTCGTGCATTTTCCATGAGCCTGCATGAACCTCATAGATGTTGACGGGAGACTGATAAACATTCGTTTCCTTTCTCTTTTTCAGCCACGCCGAGTCGCCCCACTTGTAACCGTCCAGTTCGTAATACTTGGAAGCCGTTCCCGGTCTTGTTTCGCAGTGAAAAGCGTAAGGGTCGGCCTTGTCGATCTCTTTGCCGGCTGCAGAAACGATATGATATTTGTAGTTGTCATAGATGCTGACATCGGAGACAAAACCTTCCCATACACCGCCGTCGTTGAGCTTTTTCATCGGGGCGGCGTTTACGTCCCAATTGTTGAAGTCACCGATGATGCTGACGCTTTTTGCGTGCGGCGCCCACACACGGAAAGAATAGAGATTTTTTTCGCCCTCCGCTTTATGAGAGCCGAGATATTCGTAAGACTTGATGTTTTTTCCCTGATTAAAGAAGTACAAAGCGACGTTGTCTTCGTCTGTCTTTTTCCTGGTCATTTTATGCACCGTCCTGTCTGTTTAATTGATTCGGGAAAGCAAAACTTCCCCTATTATTTTTATACAATCTAATAATAACACCCAAGACCGTAAAAAGCAAGTTTTTTTGCCATTTTGTTACAAATATCATAATTTTAATTAACAATTATTGTTCAATTTGTCAGAAATAACGATTGGCTATGAATGCTGTTTTATATGGTTGTGTTTTCCTTTTTAATCGGTTTCGTTCTTTGATGTATGTACGGTGACAAAAAGACGAAAAATGTATAAATGCGGTAAGCTTCGTCCGGAAAGGCTTACGGGCGGATTTTATCATTATATATTTTTTACCGGTCGGTTTTTGGCGGATTTTAAGCGGACGATCCGATTTTATTTCTCTTTACTTTTGGCTCTGTTCGTGATAAACTTGACAGGCGGCTTTTCGCCGCATATAGAGATAAATATAAAAAACAAGGAAGGAATAAACTTGAAATCTCCGTTTGTAAAAGGACTTTATCACGGACTGCCGATTGCACTCGGCTATCTTTCCGTCTCGTTCGGCTTCGGCATTATGGCGGTAAGAGCGGGACTGAGTATTCTCGCCTCGGTCGGAATTTCCGTAACCAACCTCACGTCGGCAGGACAGGCAGCGGGTGTCGGTATCATCGCCGCGGGCGGTTCGCTTTTTGAAATGGCGCTGACCGAATTTGTGATCAATATGCGGTACGGTCTTATGGGAATCTCCCTTTCGCAAAAGCTTGACGGCTCGTTCAACACGGCAAGACGGCTGATCGTTGCCTACGGCATCACCGACGAAATATACGCTGTGGCAATCTCACAAAAAGAAAAAATCACCGCAAAATATATGTACGGGCTGATCCTCATTTCGTTCCTCGGTTGGTCAAGCGGCACGCTGATCGGTGCGGCGGCGGGTGAGGTGCTTCCGAAAAGCGTTACTGACGCGATGGGAATCGTGCTTTACGGAATGTTTATTGCGATTATCGTCCCGGCGGCCAAAAAAGAAAAAAGCGTCCTGCTTGCCATAACAGTCGCTTCTGTTCTTTCGATTCTTTTCCGGTACGTTCTGACTTTTATTTCGGGTGGTTTTGCCGTGATTATCAGTGCGGTTGCGGCTTCTGCTGTCGTTGCTCTGATTTTTCCGGTCAAAGACGATGAGGACGAGAGCACTTGCGAAAAAGCCGAAATCACGGAAACGGAGGCGGTACAATGAAAGTTGCCTTGTATATTTTCGTGATGGCGCTTGTAACCTATTTAATACGAATGATTCCGTTCACGCTTTTCCGAAAGAAAATCAAGTCCCGTTTTTTTCGCTCGTTTCTTTACTATATTCCGTTTACGGTGCTTGCCGCCATGACGATCCCCGAAATTTTTTATTCGACGGGAGAGATGCTCACGGCGGCGGTCGGAACGGCGGTTGCGGTGATACTCGCTTACTTTAACCTGCCTTTGATCGTCGTTGCTCTGGCAGCGGCTGTTGCGGCATTTGTCTGCGGTCTGTTTTAAACCTTCAAAAAGTACATGACCGCTATGGCACAGATGACGCCGACCGTGAAGGCAACCGCATATTTCGGAATGTCGGCAAACCGGCTTCTTTTGATTTTGCTCGGCGGTGCGGCTGTTGTTTTTGAGGCAATAAGACCTGCCCGTTCACGGATTTTCCCCTCACTGATGCCGGCATATTCCGGTTTTACAAAAAACATAATTTTTTCAAAATAATCACTGCCGGTGTCGTTGACTTCGACAACCTGTCTGTTGATTCCCTTAATCATTCTGACTCCTCCTTTTGCTATATTTTTGTCAAAGGCGGCGGTTATATTCCTGTGAATGAATTTTGGTTGACAGTTAATTTTTAGCTTTGCAGGCTTATTTTTGCTATTCATAAATTTACTCTTAGTCCGCGTTTTTTAACGGTCAGAGTTGAAAACTATGTGGAAAACGTTGAAAACCCGCCTGAAAACCGCTGAAAATATAGGAAATTCCATGTGGAAAGCTTTTAAACGTATGTTGAAAACTTTTTATTCGGCGTTTCTCTTTAATTATCTTGAAAAGTAACCGAAGTCATGATACAATAAAATTTAGCGGGCATTTTTTAATGCAAATTTTCTGTGTTGTCAAGAAAGGGAAATACATATGGAAAATACGACCAGCACCTGCAAAGAGCAGACCGAAAAAAAGAAAAAAATACTCAGTTGTATTCAGCCGTCGGGAATTCCGACGCTCGGCAATTATCTGGGAGCACTCAAAAACTGGAAGCTTCTCTCCGATGAATTCGACAGCGCCTTTGCTGTCGCCGATCTTCATGCGATTACGGTAAGACAGGACCCGCAAAAGCTCAGAAAGCAGATTATGGAGGTTCTTGCCCTTCTTCTCGCCATCGGTCTTGACCCGGACAAGAGCATTATTTTTATTCAAAGTCACGTTCCGGCGCATTCTCAGCTTGCCTGGATTCTCAACTGCTACACACAGTTTGGCGAGATGTCAAGAATGACGCAGTTCAAGGATAAATCCCAGTCTCACGCCGACAACGTCAATGTCGGATTGTTTGCATATCCCGTACTGATGGCGGCGGATATTCTTCTTTACCAAGCGGATCTTGTACCCGTCGGCGCCGACCAGAAGCAGCATCTTGAAATCGCAAGAGATATCGCGAACCGCTTCAATACGATTTACGGAAAGACCTTCACGATTCCCGATCCGTATATCGGAAAGAACGGCGCAAGAGTTATGTCGCTTCAGGATCCGACGAAAAAGATGAGCAAATCCGACCCGAATCCGAAGGGCTTCGTTTCTGTTTTCGATGCACCCGAAACGATTATGAAAAAGATCAAAAGTGCGGTGACCGATTCCGAGGGCGGCGTCTATTACGGCGAAGGCAAAGACGGAATCAATAACCTGATGGGCATTTATTCGTGCTGTACGGGTCTATCCATGGACGAAATTGCCCGTGACTTCGAGGGTAAGGGCTACGGAGACTTCAAGACTGCCGTCGGCGAAGCGGTTGTTGAAGAGCTTCGTCCGGTAAGAGAACGCTATGAAAAGCTTATCAAAGATCAGGCCTATTTGAAGCAGGTTGCCGCAAAGGGAGCGGAAACCGCTTCGAGAATCGCAAACAGAACGCTTGACAAGGCGATGAAAAAATGCGGCTTTGTGCTGCCGTGATTGAACGGATCTTGTGTAACGGACGTCTCGCCGGACACCAAAGGGGTTCAGTCGTTCCGTTATTTGATTGAAGGGGGTTACCGGTATGTATTGTAGATTTTGCGGCCGTGAAACAGGCTCGGACAAAGATGTTTGCGAATACTGCTTAAATGCACAAAAACAGTCCCCGTATAACACCGCAGACAGCACGAAATATAAAACGATCATTGCTGTGCTGGTGGCGGTTATTCTGACCGGCAGCATAACGGCGGGAATCTTTTTGAAAAGCGGAAGGTCTTCGGGAAACGCAGGATCCGTGTCAGCGAAAAGTTCGCAGGCGGTTGCCGGGGCTGTGACGAATATGACCGAAGCGCCTTACTCCGATAAAACGCCATACACATATCAGGGCAAGACGACAGATTATTCTTCGGCGGCTTCGACAGCCCGATATACGGCTCCGACATATCCGAAAACAACATCAAGAACAACGACAGCCGCTTCTACGGCAAGACCGCAGGTACAGCCCGATACGGATCACATTGTCACACCGGCGCAACCGGGCATTGCGCTTACCGATTCGCTTCAATATGATCTGAATATCTTTTTGAGCAACTTTTCGGAAAGTAATGTCCCGTCCTTTTCCGATCGTCTGTCCGATGAAGAGCTCGCAAACTACGGTCTGTTCTACAATTTTATCAATCGACAGCATCTTTTTGAAAGCGGAGACTATTATGATCATGACGGCGTGGACTGCAACTACCGGATTGAGGAACACTATGTGATCGAAACAATCAAAAAATACTTCGATGTCACGGTAAGTCCGGGCTTTGCGGAAGGCACAAAGATTTATGTTGATGGGTACTTTTATATGGGATTTACCGGTGCTCCGCTGAGCGAAGGCTTTTCGATTGCTTCGTCTGCGGAGGACGTCGGCGGAAATCTGTATAAAGTGAAATTTTCGATTTATATGTCG
>JALEYA010000199.1 GCA_022779945.1 Oscillospiraceae bacterium
CCCACTTTGTTCCGCCGTAAACCCTTATAAATAAAGGGATTTCGGGCTTTGGGAACAAAGGTAACAGAGATTTCCTATAAACATTTCAAAAATATTTACAGAGGTTTATAGAAACTTTGTTCCTTTGTTACCTTTGTTACCGTTCGGCTTATTCTCCCTCACGCACGGGCATGGGGAAAGAGAAGCGAACAGATATAAAACAGGAAAGGAATGGTTACAAACCATGTGTAAAATTGACCTCAACAGCGACCTTGGCGAAAGCTTCGGCGCTTATAAAATCGGTCTTGACGACCGGATTATTCCGCTTGTGTCCTCGGCGAATGTTGCCTGTGGACTTCATGCCGGCGACCCGACCGTGATGAGCAAAACCGTGGCTCTTTGTAAAGCGAACGGCGCTTCGATCGGCGCCCACCCGGGTTTTCCCGATTTACAGGGCTTCGGAAGACGGAACCTGAACATGGCGCCCGCCGACGTCAAAGCGATGATTACCTATCAGATCGGTGCTCTGGACGCTTTTTGCAAGTCGCAGGGCATCGTTCTTCGCCACGTCAAGCCGCACGGCGCACTCTATAACATGGCGGCAAAGGACGAAAAGCTTTCCGCCGCGATCTGTGAAGCGGTTTATGAATACAATCCCGGGCTGATTCTGCTCGGTCTTTCGGGCAGTCTGATGCTGTCGGAAGCAAAGAAAATCGGGCTTCCCTGTGCGTGTGAGGTGTTCGCCGACCGTGCGTACGAGGACGACGGATCGCTTGTGGCAAGAACCAAGCCGGGCGCTGTTATCAAAGACGAGGACGAAGCCGCCGCGCGTGTCATCGGTATGATTAAAAACGGCACCGTTCGTTCTATCAACGGAAACGAAATTGAGCTTTGCCCGGATTCCGTCTGCGTGCACGGCGACAGCGAAAAAGCACTGATGTTCGTCGAGAAAATCAGAGGCGAATTTTTGAAAGAGGGCATCGAAATCTGTCCGCTTCACGAAATTATCAAGTAAAAGAGGGAATAACCATGCCGAATGAGCATACCTATCCGTATTATTACAGAACCTTTGCCGAAATCGACCTTTCGGCGATTGCATTTAACTTTGATTCACTGAAAAAACGAGTACAGCCGGGCGTCATGGTCTGCAGCGTTATCAAGGCAGACGCCTACGGCCACGGCAGTGTGCAGGTCGCACGGGTGCTCGAAGAAAAGACCGATTACTTTGCCGTTGCCGCTCTTGAGGAGGCCACCACCCTCCGTGACGCCGGTATCAGAAAGCCGATTCTGATTCTGTCTTACTCAAGTCCGTATCAGTACCCGATTCTGATTGAAAAGGACATCACGCCGACGATTTTCAATTACGACGAAGCCGCCGAGCTTTCGAATGCCGCCATGAAATACGGCAAGAAGGTTCCGGTTCATATTGCCGTGGAGACCGGTATGGGTCGAATCGGCTTTGCGGACACCGAAGAAAGCGCCGATATTGTCAAAAAAATGACGCTTCTTGACGGCATCACCGTTGAGGGAATGTTCAGCCATTATGCCAAGGCGGACTACTTCGATAAGACGACCGCCGACCGCCAGACCGCACGCTTTGACCGCTTTATCGGTCTTTTGCAGGACAGGGGAGTCGAGATTCCGATCAAGCACCTTTGCAACAGCGCCGGCATCATTGAATTTGACAAGCAGTACGACATGGTTCGTATGGGGATTTCGCTTTACGGTATGTATCCGTCCGACGAAGTGCAAAAAGACCGAGTACCGCTCAAGCCCGCCATGCAGGTCAAAAGCCATGTTATTCATATTAAAACCGTCACACCGGGTACGGGCATCGGCTACGGTCATGTTTATGTTGCGGACAGTGAGCGGAAAATCGCCACCGTTTGTGTCGGTTATGCCGACGGTTACAGACGTTGCCTGACCGGTGTCGGCTATGTGCTCATCAACGGCAAAAAAGCCCCGATCCGCGGCAAGGTCTGCATGGATCAGATCATGGTGGACGTGACGGACATTCCCGACGTAAAAATCGGTGACCACGCCGTTCTGCTCGGAAAAAGCGGCGACGAGGAGATCTCCGCCGAAACCTTAGGCGAAATGTGTCACAGCTTCTGCTATGAGGTCGTCTGTACCTTTATGCCGAGAGTTAAGAGGGTGTATTACCAAAACGGCGAGTTAATAGGGGAGTATAACTGAGCCGGAGTTTCGTGAATAACCAAAGAATAAGACCGCTCATTTCGGGCGGTCTTTGCTTTATGTTTTTTTGCTTTATGCGCTCTGATTCGCCTTTTTCGTTTGCTCAGCGTCAGGCTCCGAATGATTGTTCAAAGCTTCGTCAAAGATGGTAGTCTTGCTGTTGTTACCGCCCGAGGACTGATCCTCTGTGCTGCTGTGCTTCTTGAACGCAAGCTTCAACAGAATCGGGCAGAGAATGGACGAAAGGACGATCAGGCAGATCGTGGCAACAAGCGGATCAATACCGGCAAGACGGCCGTTTTCGTAATATATCAGGCTTTTCCCGGCGGAATAAACGGCCAGCGCAACTTCGCCTCTCGCGATCATTCCGCAGCCAACAGCAAGGGACTGCTTGCCGGAATAACGGCACGCTCTGGCAACACCGCCGCAGCCGATGATCTTACCAAATACACCGAGAAGCACAAAGACAAGCGCAAACATAAGACCGTTGAGACGGAAATTGCTGAAATCGGCGCTGATACCGATATACGCAAAGAAAATCGGTGTAAAGATCATATAGCCGCTGACAATAACCTTCCGGTCAACGAAAGAAGTATCTTTCAGTCCGCTGAGCATCAGCCCTGCCATATAGGCACCGGTGATGGCGGCGATATCAAAGAATTTTTCGGCGCAGTATGCATAGGCAAAACACATAACAAGAGCAAAAATACCGGTTCTGCGTTTGTGCGGATAGCGTTTGATGATCCGTTTGAAACACCAGCGCATGAAAAGACCGATGCCGACGGCAAAGACGAAGAAGCCGGCAGCTTTTAACAGCGTGATCCAGATGCTGCCGCCGCCGTTCAGACCGGTGATGATGCTTAATGTAATAATACCGAGCACGTCGTCAATGATGGCGGCACTTAATATCGTTGTGCCGACTTTTGTGTTCAGCTTTCCAAGCTCCCGGAGTGTTTCAACGGTAATGCCTACGCTGGTTGCCGATAAAATGGTGCCGATAAAGAGCGCATTCATCAGCTTTCCCTGATTGGCGGCTTCGGAAAGACCGCCCATAAACAGAAGCGAACCGATCGTGCCGAACACCACGGGGACAATAACCCCGGCGGTGGCAATGGCGGAAGCGGCGGCACCGCTTCGTTTCAGCTCCTTGATATCCGTTTCAAGTCCGCTTGAAAACAGAATAAAAATAACGCCGATCTGTGAAAAGCTTTGCAGTACGTCCATTTCGATATCGGTCGGATTGACAATTCCGTTAAATCCGATTCCAAGCCGGCTGAAAATTGCCGGTCCGATGAGTAAGCCTGCTAAAATCATTCCGACGACCTGTGGCAGCCCAAGCTTGCGGGTGACGATGCCGAAGGTCTTTGTCGCCAACAAAATGACGGCGCAGTCAAATACAATGTTCATAACATCAAAGTCCATAACCGTGTTTGCGCTCCTTTAATTTTTTTTAATCAAAACCTTTACATTATATACACTCGGCCCCCAAAAAGTCAATCGTTAAGCAGAATTTTCAACATCAAATATTGGAATACAGAATTCGGAATTTTTATTGATTTTGCCGATAAAAAAAGGCCGCCAAGAGACGGTCTTTTTATGAGCGTACGATAAGGCTCAACGGTTCTTCTGCTTTTTAGTAGGAAATGCCGACAGAATCAAGGTATTCTTCAAGACAAAGTCCGCTGTCCTTGATTTTCTTTGCGTATTCCACGCCGACATAACGCCAGTGCCACGGCTCGGGAATGATGCCGGTGACGGACTGCTTTTGAGCCGTGTAACGCAGAATAAAGCCGTATTCGTGCGCGTGCTTCTCAAGCCAGGCATATTCGCGGCTTTGGGCAAAGGAGCTTTTGGTGTTACAGATATCCACGGCAATACCGAGATTGTGTTCACTCGTTCCGGGCGGCAGAATAACGGTTGCCGCCTTTTTTTCCGCCTCTTTCCGGCTGAGTCCGTATTGACTCATATATTTATCGGTCAGTTTTTCATAATTTCGTTTTTGCCGGTCATAGCTTCTGTAAGCGGAGTACGGCGTGAGCGTGATCCCGTCCTTTCTGGCGGCGTAATACATCTTTTCGTAATAGGGCGCTACACGGGAATCGAGATATTTTCCGCTGCCCACGATTTCTTTAAGTTTCGGCTGATATCCTTTGGAAATCTCACGTCCTGCGTTTACAACGATAAGATTCCAGTTGGTGCTTGACGGATTGATAAGGATCCGTCCGCATTCCGGGCATATCGTTTTGATTTCGGTTTTCAGCTTTCCGCTTTTGATATTTGAAAAACCGCTGTAATAGGTTTTTCCGCCCGCTTTTCTGAACACTCTGACGGAGTAATAGTAGGTCGTATTGCGTTTTGCGGTTTTATCCTGACAGAAAGTATCTGTAGTTTCGGCTATTTTTTCAAAACTGCCTTTTTCTCCGGTCAGGCTTCTGTAGACCTGATAGCCCGAAGCGCCGACAACCGTTGACCATGTCAGCTTCACCGTTTTTTCACTGCTTGTAAGTTTTTGAATCACCGTATTGGCAGGATACTCGGTACCCCCGGCTTTTAAATCGGAATTATCTCCGTAAACATTGCCGCCGCTTTGGGAAAATGCTCTGACACGGTAGGAATAGACCTTGCCCGGTGTGACGGTTTTGTCGACAAATTGAAGGGATGCGGTGTCAATCAGTCTGATGTAGGATTTTTCCGTCTTTTCCCGTCTGTAAACGCGGTATTTCTCGGCGTTTTTCACCCGGCTCCATTCAACCGTAATCGTTCCGCGGCCGCCTTTTACTGCGGTGATCGTCGGCTTGCCGAGCCGGACCGGTTCTCCTGTTTTTACCGTTAAATCGGAAGAGAGCTTTCCCCAATACCGTTTGCCGGATGAGGATCGCGTGTACGCCTGAACGGCAAAGGTGTAGCTCATGTTCCGCTGAAGCTTTGCCGCCGTATAGGTTGTGCGGGTTGTCGAAGCAATTCCGTTGTATTTTTTTGTTTTCGCGTCATAGGTGAATACGATGTAATGAATCCCGTTGCCCGAAACGGGGGACCAGGTGAGGGTAACCGAATCTGCGCTGATGACCGTCGCTTTCAGGTTTTTGACCTGACCGGGTCTTGAGGCGGCGTGAGCGCTGATTGCGGCCGGAAAAACACCGAGAAGCATTATCATTGCAAGTATGATCGAAAAAACGGATCTGAAAGAAAATCCGGGTTTCACATTCTCCATTCTTTATCCTCCTAATCTCTTCAGGCAATCTCTTTAACCGCCCCGGCACTCGTCATTCGGTTTTATCCCGACGGTTGTTTATTTCATTTGGCAAGTTTATCGAGCCATTTTTTCAGTTGCGTATCGGCAAGTATCGTTTCCCAATCCACCAACTCTGCACAGCCGGGGGGCAGCGTCTTTTTGAGCCAGTCGATAAAATGATCGATACTGTTCTTTCGGATAATATGCTCCGGAACGGAAAAATGACCGCCTTCACTGTCATCTTCATTGCTTGTAAGAAAGGTTGCGTCCCAACAGACGACCGGGTTCCCGTCCGCAAAAGCGTAACTCAGGTCAATCAAAGCGTAGTCGTAGGGGGTACGCAGTTGTTCGTTGTATACCATCAGAAAACTGGCAAGACGGGTCTTTCCGGAAGAAGATGTTTTTACCTTTGAATTTCTGGCAAATATTTTTCTCAGGTATATATTGTCCTGTACTTTCTTAAAATCCGTCACATCGGTACAGCCGACGCACAAAGTCCTTTTGAGCCAAACCATAAATTGGTTGATATCGTAATCTCTGATAACCTCATTCGGAATGGGAAAAACACCGCCGCCGCCGTCGGCATGACCGCCTGCCGGAAAGGCAACGTCCCAACGGATCGCCGGTTTTCCGTACTGTATTCCGACACTCAGATCGACCAACACCATGGCAATAGGACATGGGCGTTGATATCCGTCCAGAATAAACAGACGGAAATAATTTTCGTGTTTGAAAAATTTCTGCTCCCTATTTGTGTTCATGCTTTGACCTCATCATTCCCGTTTTTCGTCAATTACTCTTTGATAGAGAACTACCGGGTCCAGCCGGTTGCCTGTAATATGAACTGTGATCCTTTACCGGCTGCTTTTTCATTATAACACACCTCTTGCCTATAAAACAACATCAATTTGCTAAAGTTTCTTTTCTTAACACCGTGAAAGCCTTAAAAAAATCGGGACAAGACAGAAACAAGCCTTCACACAGACAGCACAACAGGGAGAGATGATTCAGCACTCACGGGTTATATCATCCGATTTCATCAGAGCTTCCCTGAGTACAGGTGAATCAATGGGTAACCACTTCGTTATATAGTATACTTCTGATAACTCTATGCCAACAACCCCATACTGTTCTTCAAGTTCCTTTGAGTAATACTTTCTCATACATGGTATGTTCCATACCAAATACTCCTATTTTATTTCTGTACTTTAGTCAACAGAACCACGCACTCCACGTGCACTGTTCTCGGAAACATATCCACGGCAACCGCTTTTTTTGTCTCATATCCGAGTTGTGCAAATATTTTGCAGTCTCTTGCAAGGGTAGCCGGGTCGCAGGAAACATAAACAATCCGTTCGGGACCGAGCTTTACCGCCGTTTCAATCATTTCACGACTGCAGCCCTTTCTCGGCGGGTCAAGCACGATGACATTGGGTTCGAATCCTTTTTCAAGCAGCTTTGCACTGATTTCGGCGGCATCTGAGCAGAAGAATTCGGCATTCTCAATTCCGTTGAGTCTTGCGTTTTCTTTTGCGTTTTCGATTGCCGGTTCGATGATTTCGGCGCCGATCACGTTTTTGACCTTGTCCGCCATTGAAAGACCTATGGTACCGGCACCGCAGTACAGATCAAGCAGGGTGTCGGTACTTTTCAGTTGTGCCAATTCGGCGGCTTTCCGGTAAAGAAGTTCTGCTCCAGCGGGATTCACCTGGAAAAACGACAGCGGAGAAATACGGAATTTCAGACCGCAAAGCTCGTCCTCGATAAAATCGCTGCCGTATATCGTTATGCATTCTGCGCCTAAGATGACATTTGTTTTGTTGCGGTTGATGTTCAGGACGACGGAGCAGACCGTTTCGTCTGTTTCGGTCAGGGCTTGAATCAGCTTTTCTTTTTTCGGTACATTGTTCCCGTTGATAACAAGACAGACCATGGTTTGCTTTGTGGTTCTGCCTTTTCTTAAATAAATGTGCCGTAAAAGTCCTTTGTGCTTCTCTTCGTCGTAAAAACCGACACTGTTTTCCGCCGCCCATTTTGCAATTGCGTTCAGGATCGCTTCAAATTCGGGCGGCTGAAGGGCACAGCTGCGGCAGTCGATGATCCGGTGACTCTTTTTGGCGTAAAAGCCGATGACGGTTCCTCCGTCAGCGTCAAATCCGATCGGATACTGCGCCTTGTTGCGATACCCGTTCGTGTCTTCAATATGAAGGATCTCACCAACGGAAATGTTCAGTCCGCCGATTCTTCTGAGGGCATCTTCAACCCGTTGACGCTTCACTTCAAGCTCCTGCTCATATCGGATGTGACGATAGGAACAGCCGCCGCAGCGGTCATAAACGGGGCAGTCGGGGGGAATGCGGTGCTTTGACGGTTTGATGATTTTTACGATTTTTCCGACGGCATAGCTGCTTTTCACTTTAATGATGTGGGTTTTCAGGATATCGCCGACGGCTGCTGAGTCAACAAACACCGCCAACCCTTCAAAATGACCGATACCGCTCCCCTCGGAAGAGAGAGCGGTGATCGTCAGTTCTATTTCATCGTTCTTTTTTAATTTATTTGTTTTCATATTTGATTTCAACGCCCTTAAACAGAAGATCGTTTGTATAGGATACCTCTTTTTCCCAGTCCACAAGAATGACTTCGAATTGATCTCGTAATACAAGACCGGTACCCGAAACCGGAAGAATGTCCTGGGAAATATCCCATTTCAGATAGCTTAATGCGTTGGCGGCCTGTTTAACCAGCTCGGTTCTTGTGAAGTTCGTTCTGACGAGGGGGAGGACAACGTTTAAAATGCCGAGAGCGTCAGTCACCGACATCGACTTGGCTTTTTGCGAGAGCGCCATCAAGACGTTCCGCTGTCTGCCGGTTCTGGTTCTGTCGTTGTCCGTTGCTCTCAGACGCGCATAAACCAATGCCTGCTCTCCGTTAAGGGTGTAGGTGCCGGCAGACGGAAATTTGCCCGGGAATGCGCCGTTTAAAACGTTTTGTTCGACCGACGTCAGATTGATGCTGACGCCGCCGAATGCATCAATGATTTTTTTGAACGAATCGAATCCGACGCTTACATAGCGGTCGATCCGGATTTTATAGTTTCTTTCAACCGTGTCGATAGCAAGCGGCGCACCGCCGTAGCCGTGAGCGTGGCTGAGTCTTGTGTTCTTGTAGCCGCGGATTGCCGCATAGGCCGCTCTCGAAAGAGAGACAAGCTTTATGGTCTTCTGGTTTTTGTTGATGCTGACAAGAATCATCGAGTCGGAACGGCCGTACGGATAATTCTTGCTTCCGTAGTCGATTCCCATTAAAAGGATGTTGTATACGTCATCGCTGTAACGGATTTTGGAAGCGTTGTTCTGAATACTGCTGTCGGCCTCGGCAAGTTTGGCGGCCTCCTCGTCGGAGAGTGTTCCGCCGTTCAAAAGATCCGATTCCTCTTCCTGATTGGTGTCTGTCGGTGCCGTAACCAGGGAGCCGTCGTCATAGGATATTTTGTTCAGATAGTGGAAGCCGGTTGCGAATATTGCCGCAAAAAGTACGATTACGATGCATAAAACCGTAACAAGTATTTTGTGTCTTCTGATAAATTTCATACTTATCCCTCTTTATAACTTGGTGTGACGCCGTTGTAAAACAGCTTGTGTGCATATTCAACCTCGTGATCCCAGTCGACGATCATAACCTCGTAACCGTCACGAAGCTCAAGCGGAAAGACTTTATTCGGTAAAACATCTTGTTCAATTCCGTTCGAAAGGTAGGAAGAAACGTTTGTAAGCTGTGACACAATTTGTCTTTTACTGAGATTGGTTGTGATAAGGGGCAGAATTCTGTTGAGTAAAGAATTCATTTCTATAAAGCCCATATTCTGAATCCGGGTTGCAATTGAGGTCAGCACGTTTCTCTGACGCTGCGTTCTCTGGCGGTCGGAGTCGATTTTCCGCAGTCTTACATAATAAAGGGCGGTTTCGCCGTTGAGGCGGTAATTCCCGGCGCCGATATAGGTGTAGCCTTCGGATCTCAGCTTATCCTTCATGGCCCTGGCTTCCTTTTTGGTAAGCGTAATATCAACGCCGCCCAATTGGTCAACAAGCTGTTTGAAACATTCAAAGTTTGTGCTGATATAGTTGTCGATCCGGATACGGTAATTCCTTTCAACCGTGTTCATTGCAAGTGCAGCACCGCCGTAACCGTGCGCATGATTCAATCGGGTGTTGGGATAGCCCTTGATGGAAACATAGGCACTTCTTGCAAGCGAAACAAGCCTGACCTTTTTCGTCTTTTTGTTGATCGAGGCCACGATCATGGAATCGGAACGACCGTAGGGGTAATTTATTGAACCGTTATCAATTCCCATGAGAAGAATATTGACGATATCGTTGTTATACCAGATTTTATTGTTTTTAATATTCTTTTCGATTTGTTTGTCATTATCCTTCAGGATATCGGCGGTTTTTTCGTTGTTTTTTGCGTCCTCAATGATCTGATCGGCTTCGTCGCTGTCTTCGTAATTCTTGGTGACGGAAGTGTTCTTTGTGGTTGATTGGTTTTTGCCGGAATTGCTCTTGGTTGTTGAATTGTTCCCACCGGAGTTACCGCTTGCGGTGGGGGTGTTGTTGATGACCGGAGCGTTGTCGGCACTTGTGTTTTTGTTTCCTCCTGTATTGGTGTTTCCGCCCGTGTTGTTACCGGCAGAGGTGTTTCCGTCCGGATCGTTGCTTTCGGAAGAATTGTCGGATTCGCCGGAAGCGTCAAAAGAGTAGGGGGCGCTTGAAGACTCTGTGTCGGAACGGATCCCGCTGATGAAGCTCAGAGAAATCGGCGTGTTGTCCTTGAAGGATACACTTCCGTCCTGGTTCAGACGTATTTTGGAAATGTGAAGTTTTGTTTCTCCGATGGTAAGATATCCGTCCGAATCCACTTTGATTTTCGTCTTTTTAAAACTTGTTCCGTCTTGAAAGATGACTTTGGAATCCGAAAAGATCGATGTACCGTCCGAAAGGACAGCGGTAAGATCTTTCGTGATGTAAGAACCGTCCGAAAATACCTTGGTTCCGTTTGCGAGTGTAACCAATTCGACGATTGGTTGAGTGGTTGCTTTCATGTTTAAAGTATACAACACCGTAGACTCAATGCCATCGTCATAATTGATTTTGTTAAGGTAATGATTCCCGATGCCGACAATCGTTGTGGCGGCAATCAGCAGAAATGCGGCAATGCAGGTGATTACTTTATGGCGGTTCAGGCAAGAGACAACTTTTATAAGCGCTATCTTGCTTTTGCGTAAAGCGGATGATGCATAGTCTGATATTTTTTTGTTCATGAATCTGTTCTCCTCCCTCAAGAATCAATCATTCTATATAACTTGCATTCACATCGCCGTAAAAGAGGTTATGTGTGTACTTGACTTCGTCCTCCCAGTCGATAATAGAAACCTCAAAGCCGCCGCGCAAAGTCAGACCGGAACCCTTATGCGGAAGAACGTGCTGCTCAATATTCCCCGAAAGGAAAGAAGCAGCGGTCGGAATCTGCGCCAGAATCTGAGATTTCGTTAAATTGGTTTTAATCAGCGGCAGCACCTTGTTCAAAAGAACATTCATTTCAAAAACATTCATGGTTTTGAATTTGTTGGCGATTGAAGTCAGTACATTTCGCTGTCTTTGCGTTCTTTGACGGTCGGAGTCGATTTTTCTCAGTCTTACATATTCCAGGGCAAGTGAGCCGTTCAGATTGTATGTGGCGGCTCCGTTATACGGGTAACCGGCGGCGATAATCTTGCTTTTCAGGGCATTGGCTTCCGCTTTTTTCAGCGTGATTTCAACACCGCCGAGCTGATCGATCAGCTGTTTGAAGGTTTCGAAGGTTGTGCTGACATAATTATCAATTCTGATTTTATAGTTTTTCTGGATCGTGTCGATCGTAAGGTTCGGTCCGCCGTAGCCGTGGGCATGGCTGAGTCTTGTGTTTTCATATCCGCTGATGGCGACGTAAGCACTTCTTGCAAAGGAGACAAGCTTAACCTTTTTGGTCTTTTTGTTGATAGAAGCAACCATCATCGAGTCGGAGCGTCCGTTGGGGAAGTTCCGGCTTCCGTTGTCAATTCCGAGAATCAGGATATTTATGATGTCATCGCTGTACCAGATTTTTGAATCGGAAATGTTGTTTTTGATGGCGGTATCGTTTTTTTCAAGCGTGTCTTTGGTTTTCTGATCGTTTTTTGCGTCCGAAATAATATCATCGGAGTTATCGTCATCATCTGCGCCGCCGGTTGAAATGTTACTTGCGGCAACATCTTTCTGATAATATTGTGAGGCTACTTCGGATTGTTTCTTTTTGATAACCTTTCCGTCTTTACTCAAAGTAAACGTGCTGATGTGAAGAACTGCATTGTCCGGAAAGGTGGCATAGCCCTTTTTGTCAACCTTGATCCCGGAGGAGGGAATGCTTGCGCCGTCCTGAAAGACAACATCGGTGTTGGTATAAATTGTTGTTCCGTCGCTTAAAACCGCCGTGCCGTCGGCCATGACGTACGATCCGTCATAAAAAATAACACTTCCGTCCGGGAACCATACGGTGCCGTCCTCGTCGATCCTTCGTCCGTCTGCCAGCGTGTAAGTCCCGTCGGCGTTCTTGACAAGACCCTGTACGTCAACGACTTCACCGGAATAAAGCTTCACCGAGCCTGCGGTAGTCTCTGCCGCCTGCGTGGCAAGGGACAGGCTTCCGTCGTCATAGTTGATTTTGTTCAGATAATGGTTGACGACGCCGAAGCAAACCGAGGCAAGCAACACAATAACAGCCGCAACGGAAACGACTATTTTGTGCTTGCTGAAAAAAACGGCGGACTTGTGAAAGAATGCTTTCAATTTCACGGAAAGTTCAAGAAAGAATTTCCGGAGTTCAAGTGTAAGCTGCTGGAGTTGCGGATTGTTGTTTTTCTTCTTCAATTCTTTTCACCTTTTTTGTATATATTTTTGTTCTCACGTTTTCGGCAGTTCAATGCAGATCGAAAGACCGCCGAGATCGGACTGTTCGGCGTGAATATTACCACAGTGACTTTCGATGATCTCACGACAGATGGCAAGCCCGAGTCCTGCCACTTTTCGCCCTTCATCGGAGGTGTAAAGCGGCTCAAAAATAAGCTCAAGCTTTTCCTTCTCAACGCCCTCACCGTTATCATCGATCCGGATCAGAACGCTGTTTTTCTTTTCGGTTAATGTGACGCGTATGATTTTTACTTGCGTTTTGAAGTGCTTGAGACTGTTGCTGACAATGTTCCCGAAAACGCGGTTGACTTTCGGTCCGTCCACGGTAACAAAAGCTTTTTCGGCGTTGTTTATGATTTCGAACCGTACGCCCGCATTTTCAAGCTCGTCTGCATATTCGCTGACAATTTTTTCGCAAAGCTGTCTGGTGGAAAGGCGGACGGAGTCAACCTTGTCGGACATATTATAGCCGAGATATTCGTCAAACTCATCGACAAGCCCCCTGATTTCAAGCGATTTGTTATAAACCGTGTCGAGGTATCTTGTCCGTCTTTCGGGAGGAATATTGTCTTTTTTCAGCCGCTCGGTATAGCCCATGATGGACGTCAGCGGCGTTTTGATGTCATGTGAAATGGAAGCGATGATCCGCTGTTGGTTTTTCTGCTGACGCTCGAGGTTTTGGGTAAGCGAATAAAAGCGGTCGTAAACCTGACCCATATAGCCTTTAAACTTGCTTTCGGGAAGCTTGCCCGTGATCTCGTATTCCTCCATCATACGGTAAAACCGTTTATATGGTCTGAGCATAATGGTATAGATAATAAAAATCAAAAGCATCAGGCTTGCACAGCCGATTAAAAATTCGGTAAAAATGAACTCAAGCAGAATACTGCCTTCATTTTTGTAGTTTTTTAACAGATATTTTTTGCTTTTGATGATATAGGCTTTCTGATGATAGTTGAAAGCGTTCTGAACGGTGACGTCAAGTACGGTGCTTTCTTTATCGGACGAGACGATCACATCGTTGTTTTCGTCAACAACGGTGATTTTAATTCCGTCATAGCTTTCGATGATGTCTTTCCATTCACGGCTGCTGTCAGCGGCGGTGAGCTTGTTGATGATTTCAACATTCAGCTTCCCGAGCATTTCTCTGTCGTTACTTGCCGCGTCCGACACCGCCTGTGAGATGGAGCGGTTATACGACATGGCAAAGGCGGCAATGACAAGCATAAAAATCAAAATAAGAATAAAATTGTTTTTACGATTCGAACTCAAAAGAGTCCCTCCCCGGATTGATCAGTGAGCCTTGATGAATTTATAGCCGACGCCCCAAACGGTTTTGATGTATTCGTTGGTCGGGTCAAGCTTATCCCGGATACTTTTGATGTTGACGGCAACGGTGCCGATATCACCGAACTCCGTGTCCCACACATGGCTGAAAATCTGCTCTCTTGTCAGTACCTTCCCGGCGTTTTCCATCAGATATTCCAAAAGCTGAAACTCTCTTGTCGAGCACGGGACGGGCTTGCCGTTTTTCAATACCTCGTAAGAGCCCTTGTGAATTTCGATGTCACCGACCTTGATGATTCCGTCATCGTCTGTCTGACCGATTCGTTTTTCACGTCTGATGTGGGCTTTGACTCTTGCGACAAATTCTTCAACGACGAACGGCTTTGCAATATAGTCGTCCGCACCGAGTTCAAGACCCAAAACGGTGTCGATCGTTTTGCCCTTTGCGGAAACAAAAATAATCGGGCAGTCGAGCTTGCTTCTGATCTGCTGACAAAGCTCAAGACCGCTCATACCGGGCATCATAATGTCAAGGGTAACAAGATCGATATTGCCCGCGTTTTCGAGAATATAGGCTTTTGCCGCATTCGATTCGCTGCAGATCTGGGTATCAAAGCCTTCGTCTTCGAGCGCGTCGGAAACCAGCTGTGCAATATCAATATCGTCATCAACAATTACTATTTTTCCCATCGTGTAATTTTCTCCTTTCGCTGTCCTTCGTACCGGTTACCGCCGGCCTTGTTTTACGGAGTATGACAGGCGTATTGACTCATAATGCTATTTATATCACATTTTACTATAAATTCACCTAAAATGAAAGAGAATTTAACACCGAAAAAAGACTGAAAACGACGGCGTATTTTGAATAAGCTGACGAAATTTTTAAATTTTCATGTCGAAACTTTAATCTTAAGATTTTCGTAAGATATATTTCCGTCACTTTATGGTATACTGAGGGTACAAATGCTCAGGCATACCGATGTAAACGTATCCGAAGGGAAGAAGATATAAAATGAAAATACTTGTCGTTGATGATGAAAAAGAAATTGCCGATCTTGTTGAGCTGTATTTAAAGAATGAAGGCTTTGAAGTCGTGAAATGCTTTGACGGGAAAAGTGCACGGCAGGCGATCGATAATCAGAGCTTTGACCTTGCCGTGCTGGACGTGATGCTTCCGGATATTGACGGGTTTTCAATTTGTGCGGCGATACGAAAAAAACATACCTATCCGGTCATCATGCTGACGGCAAAAGTCGGGGATATCGACAAGATTTCCGGTCTTACGATCGGGGCAGACGATTATGTCACAAAGCCCTTCAATCCTCTTGAGCTGACAGCGAGAATCAAGGCGCAGCTTCGACGCAGCACGCAGTACAACGAAAAGAAAGCGGATGATGACTATAGAGAAATCGGCGGTCTTGAGGTTGACAACAGCACGCATAAATGCTATCTTTTCGGGGAGGAAATCAATCTGACACCGACGGAATTCAATATTCTGTGGCTTCTTTGCCGCAACGAAGGCAAGGTGGTTTCGACCGAGGATATTTTTGAAACGGTCTGGGGCGAAAAATATCTTGACAGCAACAACACCGTTATGGTACATATAAGACGGATAAGAGAAAAGCTTCACGAACCGTCAAGAAACCCTCGCTTTGTAAAGACCGTCTGGGGAGTGGGATATAAAATTGAAAAGAACGCAAAATAAAAGCCTTTTAAAAAAGAGGAAAACGAAAAAGAGCGTTTCTCCGAAAGAAAGAATGAGCACAAAAATCATCGGTGATTTTTTGCGCTTTAATTTTGTATGTCTCGGACTGCTTGTCTTTTTCTATATTCTGCTGAACCTTGCCGCAAGGCAGTACAGCGATATTTACTATTTTGTAAGCGCCGTATTAAGGAACCTTTTCGGCGAAAAAGCAGGGACGTTTCTTCTTGAAAACAGTTATCTCGTCGTTATCGGACTGTATCTTGCCGTTTTCTTTTTGTCTGCGTTTGCTTATTCGGTTTCGACGCTTGTCAATTTCGATAAGCTTTGGCAAAGTCTTTCGGCTGTTACGACAGATGAAGCAGAGGTTAAGAAGTTTTCTCAGAATTTCTCCGACGTTGAAATCACGCTCAAGGATATCAAGCACGACGTCTTTCGTTCCCAACAGCTTGCCGCGCAGTCCGAAGCGAGAAAAAACGACCTTGTTATGTATCTGGCGCACGACCTGAAAACGCCTTTGACGAGTGTTATCGGCTACCTGACGCTGCTTGACGAAAGCCCCGAAATTCCGCTTGCACAGCGGGCGAAATATACCGGAATCGCACTCGAAAAGGCATACAGGCTCGAACAGCTGATTAATGAGTTTTTCGAAATTACACGCTTTAACATCAATAATATCACACTTGAGCGAAACCGCATTGATCTGAAAATGATGATCAGTCAGATCTCCGAGGAATTTTATCCGATGCTCAAGGAAAAAGGGCTTGCGGTACATATGGACATTCCCGGAAAGATCGTGATGTTTGCCGATTCCGATAAAATTGCAAGGGTGTTTGACAATCTTTTGAAAAATGCGGTCAATTACTGCTATGAAAACACCTCGATTCTTATCGGAGCGAGAATCCGTGGTGACAGAGTGATTATCAAATTCCGCAATTTATGCGACGAAATCCCGCAGGAAAAGATCGACCGCTTGTTCGACAAGTTCTTCCGCGTCGATTCCTCAAGAGCGACCGCAACCGGCGGCTCGGGGCTCGGTCTTGCGATTGCCAAGCAGATCGTTGAGCTTCACGGCGGCACGATCAAAGCCAAAAGCACAACGGAACACACCGATTTTACGGTGATATTGCCGTATGTTGACGCAACCGTCCGGAACGAGGACATCAACATTGATTTTGACGACAGTCCGATCCTTCCGGTAAACGGATAATAAATATTGCAAAACGAATGAATTAAGAAAAGAGGAAATCGTATGACACAGGTAGTTGCCGCCCTTATTTGGGACAAAGAGAAGTTTATGATTTGCCAACGACCGAAGCACAAGACAAGAGGACTGCTTTGGGAATTTGTTGGCGGAAAAGTTGAACAAGGGGAAAGCAGACAGCAGGCGCTTGTCCGTGAATGTCGGGAAGAACTTGATGTTACGGTATCGGTCGGAGAAGTGTTTATTGAGGTGATTCACGAATACCCCGACATGACGGTTGATCTGACGCTTTTCAACTGCGAAATCATCGACGGCGAGCCGAAAATGCTGGAGCACAACGATATCCGATGGATCACGCCCGATGAGATTGACAGCTTTGATTTTTGTCCGGCGGATAAAGTGATATTGGAAAAATTAAAAGCGAGTATCGATGAATCCGGACGTGTCCAACCGGGCCGGATTTGTTTATTACGTTGTAAAAATATGAAAAAATCTTGAATTGCGACGCTTGGTGTGCTAAGATAAACGCAAGAAGAATTCACGGAGGAGATCATTATGAAGAAACTGCTTTCTGTTTTGCTCAGTCTTTTGCTGTGCGCTGCGCTTCTTGTGCCGGCGTTTGCCGCCGAGCCGCAAAACGCAGTGATTACCCGGCAGAACAGCCTTGAAAATGTTTTCAGCGAAAACGAAAACAGCCTGATCGTTTTTGTTACGGGAATCGGTCAGTCGTTTTCCTATCGTTTTGACGAAAGCTACCTTGCGGACGGTGCTTTTCCCGTCGGAACGCTTCAGGATTATGACAATTATGCGCCGCTGATCGCTTCGGGCAAGTATGAAGCGAAATGGAATCTTTTGAATAACGACTTTTCGTCCGCCTTTTCCGACCGTGCGACGCAAAAATCAATCGCCAAGGTGGTCGCGTCGCTGATTGCTTCGATTATCACAAGAAGAAGCAGCCTGACGCAGTCAGACGTTGACACGATCATTAAAAGCCTTTTTTCGGTCAACATTCTTGACGAAAACGGAAACGGCGATCCGTCCGTTGTCACACCCCGTTACACTTGTCCCGTTTCGGACTATCCGGGCGTAACGGACGAAAACGGAGAAAGCTTCAGTGAAGCGAAAAGCCGCTTCTATTCGACGATTCCCTGCGCCGAAATTGCCGAAGCGAAACTCGGCAGTGATTATGAGGATTATCTTTACTGCTATAATTACTGCGCCTTTTCGAATACCGACGAAAACGTCAAGGGTCTGAAGGCGTTCATTGACACCGCCGTTTCCGAAAACAAAGTCGGTGCAAAAAAGGTCGTTTTGGTGCCGATGAGCATGGGTGCTTCGGTGGTCAGTGCTTATCTTGCGAAATATCCGCTCGTGTCCGACAATCACGTCCGCCGGGTCGTCAGCATTGTCGGCTGCTGGAACGGAAGCGATCTTGTAACGGATCTTATTAATAAAGAATATGTCAGCAATTCCGCCGATCTGTTCTATAACGGCGTCATCGGCGAACTGGTCGGTGAACCGTGGGGTTATCTTGTCAATATGGCGTTGCGTATTTTCCCGAAAGCCGCTTTGCGTGACCTCGTTGATAAGGCGGTGGAATCCATATCGAAGAATCTTATTCTGAATACGCCGTCGCTGATGGCACTTGTTCCGTCCTACGATTACGAAAGTGTCAGACCGCTCATCACAAGCGAAAGAGTAAAGGCACAGACCGACGAATACTATGCCGCTCAGTCAACGCTCAAAGAAAGACTGTCCGCACTCGAAAAGCAGGGTGTTACCTTCTCGTTTATTTCGGGCTACGGTCTTTCCTACGGTGAAAAGACGTCGGATTATAAGGTGTTCTCGTTTATGAAGTCCGCCGAAAGTACGAACAGCGACGAGATCATCAACGTTTCCTCGACCGCTCCCGGCACAAGCTATGTCAAGCCCGGAACGCGTTTTGAAGACGAAAGCGGACGCGTTCTTTCTCCCGACGGCTCGATTGATATTTCGACCGCTTATTATCCGGACAGCAGCTGGTATTTCTACGGTCAGAAGCATGAGCTTGAAAACAACGGGGCGGCTTTGCGTCTTGCCATTGACCTTGCTTTGGGTAAAGTAAAGACAGTCAGTGACTGCGACAATATGAGCGAGGACGGCTGTCTTTATCCGCAGTTCAACAACGCCGAAGATCTGAAAAAACTCAACCGCAGCTATATTCCCGACATGGAAGCGTATCTTGCTTCGGGTAAAACGCTCACCGAACAGCAGCAGGCGATTTACGACAAGGCACTTGCCGTCAAGTATAACACGGTAAACGACCCCGAAAAGGACGAAAAAGCCATTGAGGCTCTTTACGATATGATGGTCGGGCTCGGTATATACGAAAAGTCGGATGACAGCTTTCTTGTCAAGGCGGTTTCCGCCGTTCTGAAAACCGGAAGCAACGCCGTCAATAAGATTATCGGACCGAGAGGTTTTATTGATTTGGCAAAGTAAAATTTGGAGTTTATTGCATATACTGATATCGTAAGCGCTTGTTTGTTTTATTTGTATGTGTTAAAATGATGTGACCCAAAAAGAAAGAGAAGTAACTTCAAAATATGGTATAATGGAATCGCCAAACAACATTAACCAAGAAAGAAGTACTTCTCATGGACATCTTAACACAAGAAGCAAGAAAAAAGCAAGAGATAGTAAAGCAGGCAATAAAAAATGGAAAAAGTTATACAAGTAGGAAATATGGAGTAAGTTTGTCAACATTGAAGCGTTGGTGCAAGAAATATGACGGAACATGGCAGTCGCTGTTAGACAAGTCACATCGACCGCACAGTCACCCG
>JALEYA010000162.1 GCA_022779945.1 Oscillospiraceae bacterium
GTGTACGGAGAGGTTGTGCCGGCACCGATGATGTTGCCCTTGTAAAGCTTGAGCTTGACTTCGCCGGTAACGGTTTCCTGCGTTTTGTCAACAAAAGCCTGAAGGGCTTCGCGGCAGGGAGTGAACCACTGACCGTAATAAACAAGCTCAGCATACTTGACGGCAAGCTGTTCTTTCAGATGGGCGGTCTCTCTGTCAAGGCAGAGGGTTTCCAGACGGCTGTGAGCGGCGTAGAGGATGGTTCCGCCCGGGGTTTCGTATACGCCCCTTGACTTCATGCCGACAAGACGGTTTTCGAGAAGATCCACAATACCGATACCGTTTGCACCGCCGATTTCGTTCAGCTTCGTTACCATGGTAACCGCGTCAACCTTTTCGCCGTTGAGGGTGGTCGGAACGCCCTTTTCAAAGCCAATGGTGACATAGGTCGGGGTGTCGGGAGCCTGCTCGGGGGTTACGCCCATTTCAAGGATTTCTTCATACTTCGGCTCGTTTGCCGGATCTTCAAGGTCAAGTCCCTCGTGGGAAAGATGCCACAGGTTCTTATCCTTGGAATAGTTGGTTTCTCTTGTGATCTTCAGCGGGATATTGTGCGCGATTGCGTATTCGATCTCGTCCTCACGGCTCTTGAATTCCCACGTTCTCCACGGAGCGATGATTTCCATTTCCGGTGCAAAAGCCTTGATCGCAAGTTCAAAACGTACCTGATCGTTGCCCTTACCGGTACAGCCGTGACAGATAGCATCTGCGCCTTCGGCCTTGGCGATTTCTATGATTCTCTTGGCGATAATCGGACGGGCGAAAGAGGTTCCGAGAAGATAGGATCCCTCATATACGGCACCGGCTTTCAGAGTCGGGTAAATATAGTCTTCAACGAATTCCTTTTTCAGGTCTTCGATATAAAGCTTGGAAGCGCCGGTCTTGATTGCCTTTTCTTCAAGTCCGTCCAGCTCCGTGCCCTGACCGACATCAGCGGAAACCGCGATAACCTCGGCATTGTTGTAATGCTCCTTGAGCCAGGGGATGATGATGGAAGTGTCAAGACCGCCGGAATAGGCGAGAACAATTTTTTTAATCTCTTTCATGGTGATTTATCTCCGTTCGTTTTAATTTTTGTTTGAGCATGTTATGATTATACGCATTTTTATGCAAAAGTCAAGCGGAACTTGCGAAAAATATGCAGTTTTATTCACTTTTATTGAATATCAACACAATATTCGGCGATATTTTCGTTCTATTGTGTATTATGTCGGAAAAGGCTCTTAGCTTCGTATGTCTATAAAACTGTCTCAAGTTGTTATCAAAATGTTGATCTTGATGAGCAGACGGCGCGCATTTCTCTGCACGCCGTCTGTATCTTTTTATATTTTCGCCAAAAGTTCCTCTTTTTTACTTTCAAATTCCTCTTGAGTTATAATGCCCATTTCTTTAAGTTCAGATAATTTTTTGATCATTTCGATTGAATCTTCTCCTTGGGAAACAGTCTCACTTTTCTTCCTGTTAAACAATCCGGATATATTATTTCCCATCTTTTTTCCGCTTTCAAATATCTTTGATTTGATATCTTGATTTTCATCTGTTTGCTCTGATTCGTTTAAATCAATATTCTCGATTGTGTAAATGTCGTTTTCAAAATCTTCTTCAGTGTAGCCGAAATTTGCGCTTTCAAGAGCAGACTGCAATCTGTTCGCCATTGGCATCATTGAGGCAAAGTTTAATCCGCCTGAAATGATGCCGCCAAGTACAGGTATTGCTTTTGAAACGCCTTTGGCTACGGTGGATTTTGTCACTTTAACTCCAATCGCTTTACCGATTTGCTGTATCATCGGATACCAGAATGTTTTTGTCAGCGCTTTTTGAGGTAATTTCTTTAATGTGGTTTTAGCAATCTGTGTCGATAACACACGAACACCGGAAACAGCCCCCGAAACACCAAACATTACGCCGCAATAAAGTAGAAGTTGATTTTTTACTTTTTCATCATCAACATGACCGTTCTGCCATAAATCTTCTGCACCATAAAGATAAGATAACTCCTGTGCAAGTCTCAATGCCATACCGAAGAATTGCAATACATCGGCTGGAATGGTTGCCGCCATTGCCAATCCGCCGGGTATACCTGCTGCAAATGAGGCAAGCGAGGACTGACTTGTTCGTTTCAAAATCAGTTTACTTGCAAGACGAGCCAATTCCTCTTGAGAAACATTCGCTTGAATCGGTCCCAAATCAAGAACGTCTTGAATTAAAACATTCTCTGAAGCGAACATTTCCGAAAGAAATTTTCTTCTATCGACTTTTACTCCGGGGATTTGTACGGCAGAGGTTATAATGTTCTCTAAAGCAACTTCTTTTTCAGGTGTGTTTTGTTCATTCATTTTTACCACTTCTTTCGTTAATTTATAAGATGATTTTATCTTTTATAATACCCTTTGTAATTCTTGCGAATCAACATTTCGAACATATCATATTAATCTTATCACACTATTTTAAGTATATCAATACATGTTAAAACATCTAAAATGAAAGAGCCCGAAAAAGGCTCCTGCGTCAGAGTTGTTCAGCCTGCGGATTGACCGCCCGGTACTTTTCCATATCGACACGCATATCGTCAACAAATTCAACACCCTCCGATTCAAGAAGCTGTCTTTGTGCGTCCGCTCCGCCAAAAGCAAAGCCCTTGCAGATGCTTCCGTCCTTCATCACGACCCGGTGGCAGGGAATGATGCCCGGCTGAGGGTTGACGTGAAGCGCATAGCCGACGACTCTTGCCCAGCGCGGATTTCCGGCAAGGATTGCGACCTGTCCGTAGGACATGACTTTTCCCTTAGGGATTGTTTTTACGACCTCATAGATTTTTTCGAAAGTGGTCATTAGGGTTCCTCCCGTTCTTCCTTCGCTTTCTTGCTGTTGACAAAGCAAATAAATGTGGTATAATACAGGTACAAAAGGGTACTGCGATAAGCGGTTGCTCCGAAATTACGTGTATTTTAAGAAACACCGCAATTTGGTCGTTGGCGGTGTTTCTTAATTTTTTTATTCCGACTTTTTTCAATAAGCCGTTACTTTTTAAAAATTAAGTAACAAAGCGTGATAAGTTGTATCATCATTACTGTAAATGCAATTAGCATTTCAAAAGTAACCACCGCTTATCACCTCCCATACGGGAGTAACCGCCTACCGTTATGTACAGTACCCTTGGCAGTCTTACGACGGCACACTATTTATATCATATTCCGCAGATTCTGTCAAATTCTGTGCCCTTTTATTCCTCGCCCAAAAAGCCGAAGATCTCCCGGTAATAGCCTTCAAGCGTTTTGTTTTCGCTTTCGAAAATCTCGTGCTTTGAGTCGGGAATATTCACAACCCGGACAGACTTCACCTTTTCGGCGAATTTGTCCTGCCAGGATTCGAGCACCTGCCTGTCCTCTTGCGGCTTACAAAGCAGAATCGGCATGGAAAGCTTACTGAGGTTTTCTTCCTTGAAGATGCTGTCTCTTGCTTTGAGCGAAGCTTTTACCCAGCCGAAGGACGGGCCGTTGGTCTGCAACAGACTGTCGGCTTTACGTTTTTCGTGATAGTAGCGAAATCTTGCTTCGCTTGTGTCGTCACTGTTTTTGACGGTCTGTTTCGGGTCGAATTTGCATCTGCCCGGCGCCGAAATGTTCTTTCCGCCGAGCGCACACAGCACGCTTGCAACCGTTTTGGCAATACCGACCGGCATACCCATGTTTCCGCACAGCATCGGCGAGGACAGAACCGCCTTTTTGATGATTTCCGGATTTTTCTGCATATATAAAAGCGCCGCCGT
>JALEYA010000254.1 GCA_022779945.1 Oscillospiraceae bacterium
AACACCGCCGAATTGCCGGTGGAGCGTATGCCGATTCCGAAAACCGTCGTGCTTCCCATGCAGCAAAGCATCGGAGCACCCTGTCAGCCGCTTGTCAAGGTCGGTGACACGGTGGCGGTCGGTCAGAAAATCGGCGACACCGACAAGTTTATGTCTGCGCCGATTCACGCAACGGTTTCCGGTACGGTAACGGCTGTCGGTGATATCAAGCTGGCAAACGGTATGATTTCCAAGGCGGTCACGATTGAATCCGACGGCGAAATGAGACTTTATGAGGGAATCAAGCCGCCTGTTGTTACGAATAAGCAGGAGCTTATCCAGGCTGTCCGTGAATCGGGTCTTGTCGGCCTTGGCGGTGCGGGATTCCCGACGCATGTCAAGCTGAACTATCCGGAGGATAAGAACGTTGATACGCTGATTATCAACGCCGCCGAATGTGAGCCGTATATCACCGTTGACTACCGTGAATGCATCGAAAACGGAGAGAACATTCTTGAGGGTGTTTATAAGCTTCAGGAGTTTTTCAAGTTCAAGCAGGTCATTATCGCAATCGAGGACAATAAGCCCAAGGCGTTCAAGGTGCTCAAGGAAATCGCCGATAAGGATAATATGGACGGCGATGTTGTTAAACTCATGACGCTCAAGTCCCGTTATCCGCAGGGCGCCGAAAAAATGATGGTGCTTTCCGCAACGGGTCGTAAGGTTCCGCCCGGAAAACTGCCTGCCGACGTCGGCTGTGTTGTCATGAACGTCGCATCGGTCGCTTTTGTCGGACGATATCTGAAAACCGGAAAGCCGCTCATCAGCCGTTCGATTACGGTTGACGGTACGGCGATCAAACAGCCGAAAAACCTGCGTGTGCCGATCGGTACGAATTTGCAGGATATTATTGATTACTGCGGCGGTTTTATCAAAGAGCCGAGAAAGATTATTTTCGGCGGTCCGATGATGGGTGTTGCCATCTGCGATACAAATGCTCCTCTCTGTAAACAGAATAACGCGCTTCTTTCCTTTGCCGACAGCAACGACATTGTAAAAAAAGAAAGAGACTGTATCCGCTGCGGTCGCTGTGTTGACGTTTGCCCGATGAGCCTTATGCCGACGCTGATTGAACGATTTGCAAAGATCAAAGATGTTGAGGATCTCAAGCACAGCGGCGTCATGGTCTGCATGGAATGCGGCTCATGTGCTTATACCTGCCCGTCGGGACGTCCGCTTGTTCAGTACATGAGACTTGCCAAGCAGATTTTAAGAGAGGAGAGTGCAAAATAATGGCAAAAAAACTTACGGTCAGTGCTTCTCCGCACGCCCATTCGAATGTGACAACAACGGGCATCATGCTTGATGTAATCATCGCTTTAGCACCGGCTCTTGTCATGTCTGTCGTTTACTTCGGAGCAAGAGCAATTGTGCTTGCCGCCGTTACGGTCGGTACGGCTGTTCTTTCCGAATACCTTTCAAGAAAGGTGATGAAGCGTTCGAACACCATTGGGGATCTGAGCGCCATCGTCACGGGACTGATTCTGGCTCTCAATCTTCCGGCTACCTTGCCGCTGTGGATGGCGGCGCTCGGCAGTGTGATTGCCATTGTTGTCGTCAAGCAGATGTTCGGCGGCATCGGTCAGAACTTCGTCAATCCTGCCATGATGGCAAGAATTAT
>JALEYA010000022.1 GCA_022779945.1 Oscillospiraceae bacterium
GAAAGTTCAACAAGTCCTTTCTTTTTATCGAACACCGCTTTTCCGCTTTCAAATGTCACGGTGATGCTGTCGCCGTTTTCGAAAATTCCGGCACAGTCGGACATATCGGCTTTTTCGGCGGTACGCTGTGAAACGATCACTTGCTCGACTGCAATTTCTTCACCTGTTCCGATCTTTTCGTAGCGGAAGTTGACAAAGACGTCCTCGTTTGTCCTTCCGAAAAGTTCGGACTTGAATTCAATCATCTTTTTTTCAAGCGGCTCGATAACCTCTTTGATTTCACCGCTTTCGGAAATTTTGCCGCCGACCGAAATGCCATAGGTGATTCTGATATCCGACGTATTCTTAAAGCATCTTGTATTGGTCAGCTCAAAAATACCTCTGCCAATGTATTTTGCTCTGACAGGGCGGTAACAGACCTTCATTTCCAGTGCGCCGCTTGACGGCTTTCGGTCGGGATAAAACAGTCCGTCCACACAGAAATTCCCGTCATGGATAGGCTCGTTGTGGTCGCCGCCGTAGGTCCACTTGTATTTTGCGTTTTCGTCGTAAACACTGTGATCCGCCCATTCCCAGATACAGCCGCCCATGAACTGATCCGACGAATAAAACAGCTGCATATATTCTTCCAATCCGCCCGGGCCGGTGCCCATGGCGTGCGCATATTCACACTGGAAGAAGGGCTTTCCTTTATACTTGCTTCCGGCGGTGCCGGCAAGGATTTTTCTCATCAGATCCTGCGTGCCGTACATTCTTGATACCACGTCGTACGCCCAGCGTTTGCTGCGGATTGCGCCCTCGTAGTGAACAGGAATTTCGGGATTGACTTTTTTAAGGAAATCATAGCAGACGTCCTGACATTTATAACCGCCCGACTCGTTACCGAGACTCCACATGGTAACGCACGGGTGGTTTTTGTCTCTTTCGTACATTCTCCTGACTCTGTCGAGGTAATGCGAAGCCCACTTGATGTCGTTGCTCAGCCGGTTCGGGTTGTATGTACTGTGAGGAACGGCATAAAAACCGTGCGTTTCAATATCGGCTTCGTCAACGGCATAAAGGCCGTAAAGGTCGCACATCGTCAAAAAGACGGGGTCGGGAGGGTAGTGCGAGGTTCTGACGGCGTTGCAGTTATACGCTTTCATCAGCTTAATGTCGGTTTCAAGATCGTCAAGGCTCATCGCATAACCCTTTGTCATGTGGGTATCGTGATGATTGACGCCGAGCATCTTGATCGGCTTCCCGTTGAAAAGGAACACTTCGCCATTGATTCTGATATCCTTGAAGCCGATGAAAGTCCGGATCGCTTCGACGGTTTTGCCGTTTTCTTTCAGCAGAATTTTTACTTCGTAGACGTTCGGCGTTTCCGCTGTCCACTCTTTTACGGTCAGCGATTTCACTGTTTCCTGTCCGCATCTGTCAAAAGACACATTGAACAGTCCGTCGGAAGAAACCTCAACTGCGGCATTTTTTTCGAAAATACCGTCAAGTGTTACCGCCAGATCATAAGTACCGTCGGTATTTTTCTTCGGTCTGAAAAGAAAATCATTTACACGGCTTTCGCCCTGCAACGTGATATAAGCATCACGGAAAATGCCGTTTTCGCGGAACATATCCTGACACTCAAGATAGGTTCCGTTACTCCATTTATAAACAACCGCTAAAATTTCATTTTCACCCTCGACGGTAAATCCGGTAATATCAAACTCCGCCGCATTGTGTGAGCCTTCGGAATAACCGACATACGCTCCGTTGACGTACAGAGCCAAAGCTCCGGCAACACCCAAAAAGGAGATCACCTGACGGGCAGATTTCTTCAGGCTGACAGTTTTCCGGTAAATTCCCGTCGCCACGTCACCGGGAATTTTCGGCGGCTTTTTCGGGAAAGGATAGCGGGTATTGATGTAAGCAATCTGATCGTAGCCCGTTCTTTGCCATGTGGACGGGGTTACAATTTTATCGAAGCGGCCTTTTTCGCTGTCAAACGGTTCGGGCACTTCGCTCAGTTTACCGTAGTACGCAAAATCCCATTCGCCGCTCAACATGATGATTCGGTCAGACTGATAGCGTTCGTTTTTATAATCTGATTTTTCAAGTGCCATT
>JALEYA010000023.1 GCA_022779945.1 Oscillospiraceae bacterium
TTCCAAACCGACGCTTGAGGTCGTCAAGGAAATCGGCTTTCGGTGCAGTATGGTGTGCGAAGAACGGATCAACAGAATTGAGCCGGGCAATCCGGACTCTCTTTATAACCTCGGCCGTTTCAACCGTCCGTCGGGGAAGCCAACCGAAAGCTTTTTCGCAAGGCTTCTGGAAAACAAATAACAGATAAGACCGAAGCGCAAACGTTTCGGTCTTTTTCATTGAGAGAGAATGTTTAAAATTTCTGTTCGGCAACTGTCGTCCAGCCGTAATCGGGTTCATTCGCTGTTTTGATATAAGCAAAGCTTCTCACGGCGTTGCGGCTGCCCGAAAACTTCAGTTCCGAGCAAGCGCCGGTAAAGCTGACGCTTTTTAGTGCTTTTGCGATGTCCTGCCTTTCGGCGGACTTTGCTTTCGCAATCGCCCTGACAACGGCCTGATATGCGTCAAAGCCCGCCGCACAGGCGGCCGACACCGTGTCGTCACCGTTATTGTTGTTGTTCATAAGCGCGGTGTTGGACGCAAACCACGTTTTGATTCCGCTTTCAAATTTTTCATCTGCCCCCGGCTGATAATAAGACGAAATATACACCGTTGCGCCGGCTTTCTCGGCGGCTTTTAAAACCACATTCGAATCCCAGCCGCTGTCACCGATGAATGTCAGCACCGAATCAAGCTGTGCCGACTGTTCGATGATCTTTTCGGCATACACGAGCGAAACGGGAGCAAACACCGCCTCACATTCGTTCTTTTCGGCCTTTTTGAGACTGTCCGAAAAGTCCGTCGTGCCGGGCAAAAAGTTTTCGGTCAGTACCGTACCGCCCAACGCTTCAAATGCTTCCCTGAAATACAGTGAAAGTCCCTGACTTGCGCTGTTTCCGAGCGTTGCAAGAATGTACACCTTTTTGATTCCGAGTCGTTTTGCCGTATAAGAGGCGAGTGCCTTCGCCTGAGACGGGTCGGTATAACCGATCCGATAATACGTATCCCCTTTTTCGGTGACGGCTTCGCCTGTACAGCTTGCGGCAACAACGGGAACGCCCGCAGCCGAAAAGACTTCCGCCGCTTCGGTCGAAACATCAGACCCATATGAGCCGATTACCGCACTGACGCCCGCATCAACAAGCACTTTCGCAATCGCCTTTGCCTTTTCGGGCGAGGATTCGTTATCGCCGTAAATCAGCTTGACCTTGACTTCCTTTTCGCCGATTTTCACCGTCGGCGTGCTTTGATTGGCGTACATAATGCCTAAAATTTCCTGCTTTCCCGAAAGCCTGTCGTCCCCCGACTGCGGCTGGAAAACACCGATTTTTATAACATTTTCCTGTGGTGGCTGCGTAGTGGTTTCCCCGTTCACGGCCTGCGCCGATGTATCGTCCGCAGTGATTTCAACGGTTTTATCCGCACTGCGGCAGGAAGAAAACGTAAGCAGCATCAAAGCCGCAAGCAAAACTGAAACAATCCTTTTCATCAAAGTTCCTCCGCTTGAAAGATAGTATGATTCTTATACATCTTAATAGTAAAAACCGTCAACTTTAGACCAGGTTAAAGCCGTTTCATCCGTTCGTCGTCACCAAGAGCAAACAGATCGCGGGGCTTCACGTCAAACGGCGTGATACAGCCCGTCTCTCCACTTTTGCTCATTTTGTATACAGCTCTTGCAAAGCTTAAAAGCACATCGGCGGTAAAAGCCGTATTTGACGACAGCTTCAGGGAAAATTCACCGAGACTTTTTCCGTCACAGCGGATCACGCTACCGCCGTGGCGTTCGCGGCTGTGGTCAACCAGAAAGCTTTCGTAATCAATAAAGTTGACTGTCGTGTCATAGTCCGAAAAGTATTCGGGCATATGTTTGATCTCCTCGGCAATTCGTCGGGTGTCCGCTCCGACTTCGGGCACAACATAGCAGACACGCTTATGCATTTCACATTCTTTCAGCTTAGGCATTTCGCCCGCGCGGACGCTTTTGACGACCGAGCTTATGGGGACGGTGTACTGCACCGCATCGACAACACCCGGAATCTGCCTGATTGCGTTGGTATGTCCCCGGCTGACGCCCTCGCCCCAAAAAGTATAATCGGTGCCTTCGGGAATCGCACAGCCGAGATACAGTCTTGCCAGCGAAAACAGCCCCGGATCCCAGCCGGCACAAATCAGCGTCAGTTTCTTCCCTTCTTTCGCCCGTTTGTCGGTTCGCTCAAAGTGACTCTGAATTTTGGCGTGGGTATCAAAGGAATCGACCTGATTGAAAAATCCGGCAAGAAACGGCGTTGTTTTCGGCAGGTCATAGGCACTTCCCATACAGTTAATCAGCACGTCAACCTTTTGTGCGTGCTTTTCCGCCTCATAAAACGGATAAACCGATACATTTTCCTTATAGTTGAGTATTTTCTTATCCCGTCTTGAAAAAACGGCGTAAAGTTCAACATCTTTGCATTTTTCCGCGGCTTTGCATACCGCTTTTCCGAGTCCGCCGTAACCGGCAACTGCAATCTTCATATCACTTCACCTCATCATAATATCTCTGATTTAACATGATATGAAAAAAGAACGCCGAATATGCCCGAAGCCTTACAAATGCACTCACATTGAAAAAGCGCCGCCCGATTGTGAGCGACACTTTTTTCCGATCAATACAATTCCGCAAGCTCGTAAATCAGCTTTTCGGTTTCCTCCCAACCGATGCACGGGTCGGTGATGGATTTTCCGTAGGTGCCTTCGCCGATCTTCTGACAGCCGTTTTCGATATAGCTTTCAATCATAAGACCCTTGACAAGCTTGTCGATGTCGCCGCTGCAGCGGCACGAATGAAGAATTTCCTTGGCGATTCTCGGCTGATGCATATATTTCTTGGCTGAGTTTGCGTGGTTCGTGTCCACAATAACCGCCGGGTTCTGAAGTCCTCTTTCGGCGTAAAGCTCACAAAGACGGCTTAAATCCTCGTAGTGATAGTTCGGAAGCGACTGACCGTGCTTGTTAACGTAGCCTCTTAAAATCGCATGGGCGAGCGGATTTCCGTGTGAATGAACCTGCCAGCCTCTGTAAATGAAGTCATGCTCATGCTGAGCGGCGGTAATCGAGTTCATCATAACCGAAAGGTCGCCGCCGGTCGGGTTCTTCATGCCGACGGGAATATCCAGTCCGCTTGAAACAAGGCGGTGCTCCTGATTTTCAACCGAGCGTGCGCCGATTGCCGTATAGCCTAAAACGTCGGAAAGATAACGGTAATTGTCGGGGTAAAGCATTTCGTCCGCGCAGGTAAAGCCGGTCTCGTTGACCGCTCTCATGTGAAGCTTACGGATGGCGATAATACCGCCGATGAGGTCGGGGTCACCGTTCGGGTCGGGCTGATGAAGCATACCTTTGTATCCGTCACCTGTGGTTCTCGGCTTGTTGGTGTAAATTCTCGGCACGATGAAGATTTTATCCTTGACCTTTTCCTGAACGGGAACGAGTCTTGAAATGTAGTCCATCACCGAATCCTCGTTGTCCGCCGAACACGGGCCGATAACAAGAACAAGCTTTCTTACCTTGCCCTCAAAAATTGCTTTCAGCTCTGCGTCACGCTCCGCCTTGATTTTTTCTGCCTCGGCGGAAATCGGGAACTGCTTTTTGATTTCCATCGGGATGGGTAATTTGAATGCAAAATCCATATTCATTTTTATTTCCTCATTTCTATGTTTTTTTATCTGTCAAATAATTTTCTTCTTTCGGTTGCACACTTCATCATTTCCATCATGCTCTCACGGTCGTCATTTTCAAGATAGCCGTAAAGCTTTTGAAACTCACCCATGAATAAATCCATCTGGCGAAGAAGTGCGTCTTTGTTCAAAAGGAACAGCTCGCTCCACATGACCTCGTTGATGTTGGCGATTCTTGTTAAGTCACGGAACGAGTCGCCCGTGTACTTTTCAAGATGCTCGTGCTCATAGCAGGTCATCAGCGCAACGGCTAAACAGTGCGTCAGCTGAGAAACGAAGCCGATCATCTCATCGTGTTCGGCGGGAGAGAGCTGACAAATTCTTCCGAAGCCTAAAATCTCGCCGATACGTCTGCAAGCTTCAATGTTTTCCTCGGTATTTTTCTCCGTCGGTACGACAACATAGTTTGCGCCGAAGAAGATTTTTTCATCGCTGTTTTCAACGCCGTAGACCTCGCGGCCTGCCATCGGGTGCGCAGAAACAAACTCAATGCCGTCGGGCAGAATCGACTGAATCTTATCGACAATGCACCGCTTGACGCCGGTAACGTCGGTAATCATGGTGCCTTTTTTGATGTACTTGCCGTACTGCTCGATCCAGTCCACGAAAATATGCGGATAAAGCGAAAAGATGATGATGTCCGCATTGCCGATCAGCTCGGGATCAACCTCGGTCGTCGCTTTTTCAACGATTTCGTGCTCAAGCGCAAAATCAACCGAGGACTGTGACCTTGTAATCGCATCAACATGGTAGCCCTTTTCGGTGAAGCCTCTTGCATAGCTTCCGCCGAGAAGACCTAAGCCGACAATTAAAAATCTTGTGTTTTTGTTGATAATCATTTGATTTCCACCTCTATATTGAGTCCTTTTATCACTTCAAAAAAACCCGGGAAGCTCTTGCTGACCGCTTCTGCTTCGTCAATTTCCGCCCCGTAAACGCTTGCAAGCACCGCAAGCGACATCACGATCCGGTGGTCGTTGTGACCCGACAGCGTTTCTTTCGGTTTGTGAAGCGTCGACGGCTCAACCGTGATCCTGTTTTCTTCCGTATGGATTATTGCGCCGAATTTCGAAAGCTCTTGTTTCATGACTTCGCCACGGTCGCTTTCTTTGAGCTTCAGCCGCTTTGTACCGATGAACACCGCACCATGTTTTTCCGCCGCTATTGTCATAAGAATCGGAGCTAAATCCGGGCAATCGGAAACGTCAATTTCGGGTTTTCCGCTTTTAAGAAGCGGATACAGCTTTTTGTATATGCTGTCGCCCTGCAAGCTGTTTTCTTTCAGTCCCGTTACGGCAACGTTCCCGCCGAGGACGTTAAAAGCGTCAAGAAAAGCCGCACCCGAATAGTCACCCTCGACACTTAATGAGCAAGGCTGATAGACTGAACCCACAGAAGCGGTAAGGGTATTTTCGTCCTCCCATCGTACATTGACACCAAATGCGTTCATCGCGTCAACCGTCATATTGATATAACTGCGGCTTTCGATCGGAGGAATCAGCCTTATCCGGCTTTCCGTTTTCAAAAACGGCAGCGTGAACAGCAAGCCGCTTACAAACTGACTGCTGATATTGCCTTTTACGGTGAAATCGCCGCCCGAAAGGGTTCCTTTTATTTCGATGGCATCGGGCGTCTGGGTATAAGAAAGACCTTTTTCCTTGCAGATTTTCTCGTAGACGCTCATCGGTCTTTTCATCAATAGTCCTGCGCCCGTGAACCGCTGTTGGTTGCCGTTGAGAAGAAGCAGCGGCAAAAGAAACCGCAGTGTGCTTCCGCTTTCACGGCAGAAGAATTCGCTTTCGGACACATCAAATATTTTTTCGATGCCCTTTATATATACCGTGTCGCCGTTCATTCGGATTCGGGCGCCCATTTTAGCAAGACAATCGAGCGTTGCCAGAATATCCTCGGAATAGGTGACGTTTCGGATTTCGCTTTCGCCTTTGGCAAGTGCGGCGCAGATCAGAAGTCGGTGCGCCATACTCTTTGACGAGGGAGCGGCTACACAGCCCTCCGCCCTGCTTTTCTTAATTACTGCTGTCATTTTTCTTCCCTTTGGTTGTTCAGATACTCTATCAAAAAGTCGGCGGCCCGTAAATATCCGTCCGTACCGAGTCCCGTAACGGTTTTCACCGCCGCCTGTCGGATATACGAAACCTGACGGAAATCCTCTCTGTCCTCAACCTTTGAAATATGCACTTCGACGGTCGGTATCGAGACGGATTTTACGGCGTCTAAAATCGCAACGCTCGTATGCGTATACGCCGCAGGATTGAAGATAATGCCGTCTGTATTGCCGTAGGCTTGCTGAATTTTATCGACTAAAGCGCCCTCATGGTTCGACTGATAGCATTCGCAGTCAATCCCCTTTTCGGCGCAGTAGACTTCAATTTTACGGATCAAATCCCGGTAGGTTTCTTTTCCGTAATGCTCCGGTTCCCGGATACCGAGCATATTGATATTCGGTCCGTTCAGAAATAAAAACTTCATAGTGTTTCCTCAATTCTTCTGACGGCGTTTTCGACTTTTCCGTCCACAAAAATTTCTTCGTCCGCCGTTTCTTGATAAATCGGATACCGTTCGTCAAAGCGTTTTTGTAAATCCGTGCGGTTCCTCGAAAGCGGTCGGTCGTCCGTCGGTAAGATATCTTCAATCGGGCGGTTTAAGAAAAAGATTTTTCCGTTTGAGCGAAGAAAATCGACGTTCTCTTTTTTGAGTACTGCGCCACCGCCCGTTGCGATGACACAGCCGCTTTTTGCCGAAGCTTCTTTGATGGCTTCGGTTTCGGCCAGGCGAAAGTAGGCTTCGCCCTTTTCGGCGAAAAGGGTGCTGATTGCCTTTTTTTCGTTCTTGATGATAAGCTCGTCCGTGTCGATAAATTCTTTTCCAAGCTTCTCGGCAAGAGCCTTGCCGATGGTGCTTTTTCCGCTCCC
>JALEYA010000173.1 GCA_022779945.1 Oscillospiraceae bacterium
TGTTACGTCGTCGCCCTTATTCGGAGCGGCCGGATCGGTAACGTCGATTACATACTTGGAGAATTCAACGAAGAAGTCCTCCGGAAGAGCCTTAAGCGTGTAGATGACATTTTCGTTTTCGTCCTTGATTTCGATGCCGCCGATCAGCTTATTGATCATTTCAACAAGGTTTGCACCGCTGTTGTTGCCGATTTCAATAATGCCGGTGAGCGTGATCGCACCCTTAGTCAGACCACTGATCAGTCCGTCGATCTGATCCATGGAGATTACGGAATTCGCAAGCTCGAGGATGCCGAGGATCGGAGCCGTCAGGTTTCTGATGAGAGGTTCAAGGTTATCGTTGGCGATGAAGTAGCTGAGGTTACCGACAACGGTAAGGATCGTTGTAAGCGGTGCCTCGCCGATGGCGTCAACGAATACGAACAGGTATTCAATGACATACTTGAGAGCATCGTTGCCGGTGGAAGCATTTCTCAGCTCGCCGCCGAACTGTTCAAGACCGAGAGCCTTGAAGAGCGGGTTGAGAGCGTTGTTGAATGCGTTGCCGCCCTTGAGCATGATTCCCTCAATATTGAAGGTGAGGTCTTCGCCGCAGAGAATGAAGCCGAGAAGCTTTTCAAGCGGGAGAAGAAGCTTAAGAAGTGCGCTGACGAAGGTATCCTTATTGGTTACGCCCCATGTGTAAGTATCGAAGGTGTAGGTGCCGTCTTCGTTCTTGGTTGCGTGAGCAGCCAGAACGTCAGCCCAGGTTACACCAACGGTTGCATCGGAAGCGCTGACAGCGACATAGTCAATCAACTTATCGTAACCGGAAGCGGTTGCGAAGTTTGTCGGACTCAGGTCGATGCCGAGAAGTTCATTGATGGTCTTCGTCAGATCCGCCGTGACGTTTTCGCCGAGAATCTTGACAAGACCCTGCATGATGGTGTCGAAGGAGCTCTCCTTGAAGAGGAACTCATTCAGTGCCCAGTTGATGAGCTGGTCAAGCGTCATGTCAGGTGTTACGCCTGCGGCAAGCTTGTCGAGGAAGCTCTGGTCGGCTTCCGCCTTGGTCGGATCACCGAGCATGCCGACGATCATCGGAGCCGCACGGCTTACCATGTTGTCGAACTTCTCGATTGCCGTATCGAAGTCATCCATCTTCGTGTAGTCGAAGTCAAGAGCGCCGAGGAACTTGTAGATGAAGTCACGGCTGTCGTTGACGGTGTATTCGCCGCTGAGGACGAGTACGACTACGCCGATCAGCTTCTCAATGGAATCCGGATCGTTGAGTACATCGTAGATGATTTCAGCAATTGACGGATCGAGAGATTCGGGGATAAGCGACTTGATGAGCTTGGCAATGCCTTCTGTGTTGTCCGCAGTAAGGATTACCTGAAGAAGTGTTATGAAGGTATCAACCTTATCGCCGGTGATGTTCTTGTAAGCTGGAATGTCAGCGTCGGCCGCATCGATTACGCCGTAGGTGTAGTCCTGCTTCGAGTCGATCTTGAGAAGCTCTGCGCCGGTGGTGTTCTTTTCGGCTTCGTTTGCTGTCTTCGCCATCATCGCAGCGATCTTGTTCCAGTCAAGGTCAAGAGCGAGGTTGATTACATTGTCGCCGATCTTGATTTCCTTAATCAGCGAGTTGAGGAGGTTCGCAAGGTCAGCGGCGGCAACGTTGATCGTTATACCGGCTGCGACGCCCGGATGCTCCTTACCGAGGTAAGTTGCAAATACGGATTCGCCTGCGATGCCAACCTTCTGAAGGTCGATCGTGATTGCGATCGGGAATACATCGTCGATTTCCTTGGCAAGCTCGTTGACAGGAGCGATGAGGTTCTTGGCAACGGTGTTGATGCCGTCGGAGCCGATGAAGTAGAAGAGATTTGCAAGTCTTGAAAGAAGGGTGTCGATCGGAGCGTTGCAAAGTTCGCTTACAAATCCGAAGATCGTATCAAGGATGTACTTGAGCGAGCCGTTGGTTGCAAGCTGTGCATCATATTCAGCCTGAGTGATCGGAGTTACGCCGAAGGCCTCAAGAAGCGGAACAATCGCGTAGTTGTAGCCATAGCCGCCGCTGATCTGAATCTGATCAACAGTGCCGTCCGTGGTATCCTTATCCGGGATTGCTACGATTTCCTTACCGGAGAGAATTACCTGGAATACGATGTCGAACGGAGCGAGCATATCACAAATGAGAGCTGTGATGTCGTTGAAGCCGTTCAGCTGCCAGTCGAAGGTGCTGTGCATCGTCTTGAGCGGCTTGGTGGTATCGTAAACAGGTGTTTCACCATCTTCTTCGAATACCGGCTTGCCGTCTTCGCCGATCTTCTGCTCATACTTATTGGTAAGAGCATAGGTCTTAGCGTTCTCGCCTTCGCCGATGGTTACGGAGGTCTCTGTTGCGCTTGCAGCGTAATAGGTTACTTCGTTTCCGTCAGCGTCGGTGTAGGTGTAAACATACTGTGAGTATGCTTCTTCAACCTCTGCCCACGTGGTCTTGCCGCCTATGAAGTTCTTAAGCTGTGAGCCGAAGTCATCCTTGAAGGCCGCCGGAGCGATGTCGAGGCTGATGTTAGTGAAGTCCTTCACGATGTCGAGAATCTTGTCGATATCAAGACCCGCGAGAACCGGTACAAGCATGTTCATGACAAGGTTGCCGAGGTCAGCGTTCTTGAGAAGGTCGGTGATAACGGTCTCAAGCGTTGCGCCGTCGCCCATAACAAGACCAAGTACAGTCGGGATAAGCTTATCAATAGCGGTCAGAGCATTCTTGATGTTCGTATCGGTAAGCGGATCCTTCGGTGTTACGTCAATCTTGGTGATGTTCTGCTGGGCAATCTTGTTATAAGTGATCTTGTATTCGTTGAGAAGCTTGGTAATGATCTCAACGACCTCGTCCTGCTTGCCTGCAAGACCCTTGACGATCGAAGCTACCTGCTCGTTCGTGTCGAGACCTGCAACCTTGCAGATGATTTCGAGGGTGTCGGAGGTGAAGACCGTCTGGAGTAAGTACATGAGTACATCCGTCTTGTCAACGCTCCAGTTGTTGGTGATTTCGTCAACGGCCGGCTTCGGTACATCTTTAACCTTGATTCCGTACTTGCTCAGCTGTACGAAGAAGTCTTCCGGAAGAAGGTTCACCATCTTGGCGATGCCGTCCGGTCCGACGATTTCAACGTCGCCGATCAGACCGTTGATAAGGCTTACGAGTTTTTCACCCTTGGTGCCTGCGATGGTCTTGATGTCGGTGAGTGAAAGGTTGATGAAGTGTGTCAGAAGTCCGTCGAGGTCTTCGCTTGAAACGATGCCGCTTACGACCTTAAGAAGAGCCGTTACGGGGCTGATGAGATTGCTGATAACAGCCTCAACGCCGTTGTTTGCAAGGAAGAAGGAGGCGCTGCCGAGTACTTCAAGGATAGTGGAGATCGGTTTGTTTTCGATGTCGTCAACAAGACCGAAGATTCCGTCAAAGACTTCGTCAAGCATTGCGTTGGCGTCAGCAAAATCGTCACAATTTGTGGTTGTAAGTTCGATGCCGAGAGCCTTTGCAAGCGGGATGATTGCATTGTCATAACCCTTATTGCCCTTGAGAACAAGGTCATTATTGTTAAGGATCGGGAAGTCCTTACCTCTGAAGAGGAAGTCAAGAAGCGGAGCAAAGATACCGGTCAGTTCATAGAAAATTGCAAGGAAGGTATCCTTATCGTGTACACCCCATGTGTTATCGAGGATAACGCTTGTAACCTGAACATCCGTCGTTACGGTGTTGCCCTCTTCGTCGGTCGTTGTGGTGTAAACCGGAGTCAGTGCGACGGTCTTGCCGTCGATATTGGCGGAGGTAAGATCCTTTGCACCGTAGTAGGTTTCGGTGATGTCCTTACCGTCAGCATCTGTGCCGGTTACATAGGTGTAAGCATACTTGGTGTTCGCCTTCGCAACGTCAGCCCAGGTCAGACCCTTGCCGGCGTCGGAAGCTGTGAACTTATCAAGGTATGCGGAGATCTTAGTGGTCGAAGCCTTGATTCCTGCCGGAGTCAGGTCGATACCTGCGATTTCCTTAACGAGATCCTGGATCAGGTTAACCGTCTTTTCGTCGAGACCGCCGAGACCGCCTACGATGAGACCGAGAAGCTTGTTAACCATGTCATCGTTGAATGCCATTGTCTCAAGCAGGTAATCTACGATAGTCTTGATGTTCGCTGTTTCAGCAGCAGCGCCGAGACCGTCATAGAGATCCTTGATGAACTGGATCGGCTTGTCACCGGTTGCAAGAAGCTTGAGAACGCCGGGAATTGCGTTGTTGATGATCTTGTCAAGCTTTTCGATGGATCTTGTGGTGGTCGACTTCCATTCGCCGAGGTCATCCTTGTAGGAGTACTTCTCTTCGCCGAGGAAGCGATATGCGAACTCAACAAGTACCGGAGCAATTTCGTAGCTGCCGGAGAGCATCTTGATAACGGCATCAATAACCTCTGTCGGGTTGTCGATCACCTTGTTAATAAGATCAACAAGTGCGGGATCAAGCGTGTTCATGTCAACCTTGAGAAGGTCGAGAATTGCCTGAATGTTCTCGGAGGTGACAACCATATCAAGAACAGCGAGGATGGTATCGGCCTTATCTCCCTGGATGTTCTTGCCCGGTGTGCCGAGGCATACATCCCATTTCGGGTCAACAACAGAGTCGGTGTAGATGATGTTGCCGTCTGCATCAACCTTAGCCGCCATTTCGGCGATGTCCTTGGTTCTGAACTCAAGATCAAGAGCCGGGATGAACTTGTTGATTGCAATCTTGACAGCATCTTCAAGGGAAGCGGAGTCAAGGTTGACCTTGATGCCGACTTCGGCGTTATGAACCTTAACATCGTTGCCGAGGTAAAGCTTTGCAACACCGGTACCATCAAGAAGACCGACAAGGTCAACATTGATGGATACGGGGATTACGCCTTCAACAGCCTTAACAAGCTCGTTAACCGGAGCGATAAGGTTGGAAACGATGGTGGTAAGTCCGTTCTTGCTTACGGTGTAGGCAAGGTTTGCGATGAATTCAAGAATGAAGGTGAGCGGAGCGTCCAGCTTGCTGTTGACGGTGGTCAGAATCGTCTTGAGAACGTAGCTGAGCGGACCGTTGGCAGTGACGTCGGCTTCATAATCAATCTGAGATTTAATATTTTCAACACCGAAAGCCTCGAGAAGCGGAATAATTGCGTAGTTGTATCCGCTGCCGCCCATGAGGTTGATTTCCTTGAATACGCCGATGGAGTCGCCGTAGGTGGTTCCTGTGGAGCCGTAAACGCCGCCGCAAAGCAGGAGTTCAAGGATCGGGTTGAACGGCTTGAGAAGGTCGCAGACGATCTTGACAAGCTTGTCGGTCTTTTCAGCGGTTGTTGCGGCATCGGAAACGCCCCATGCATAGTCGCTTTCGACCTTGGTTACAGGCTTGGATTCGCTTACCTGTGTATCGGTATCGTCAAGAACTGCGGTAAGAGCGTAGGTGGTTTCGCCGACCTTATACTCGGTTTCGCCGGTCTTGTCGAGCCATACGGTTACGGTTTCAGCTGTTGAGCCTTCAACCGCCGTGTCAGCCGGAACTACATAGGTGTACTTATAAGTTGTGTTGACAACCTTAGTCAGAACCTTGCTGTCGGTTACGTCGTCTGACGGATCAACATCATATTCCTGACCGTCGAGATTTGCGTTTGCAAGGTAGATGGTGGCTGTAATTGCCTTACCTTCGTCATCGGTCTTGCCGGTGTCGTAGGTGTAAGCATACTTGGTGTACTTCTCGGCAACTTGTGCCCATGTGGTGCAGTCGCCGATGAAGCCGGAAAGTTCAGTGGATACCGTCTTGTAATAGTCCGGGCTGATCTGGATATTATAGCCAAGAATATCATTGACATAGCCGAGAACATCTTCGACTGTCTCCCATGTCTTAGCGTCCATTCCGCCGAGGAGACCGACGAGAAGACCGACGAGCATATTAACGATATCGTCTGTGTAGAGATACTGGTTGAGGAGATCCTCGATCGTACCAACACCGACAAGGCTAAGGATCGGAGCAATCGCAGCGTCAACGTTGGCGATTGCCTTTTCGGTTTCGGCCTTGGTTACGGAACGTTTCTTGTCGGCAACAGAATCAGCGTAGTTGATGAACTGCTTAACAAGAGCGGTGCCGGGTTCTTCGATCGCCTTGTACTGAACAAGGTACTTATTGAGAATCTTAAGAGCGATTTCGATTACGTTTTCAACGGATTCCGGACCGGTTACGTTATTGATGATGTCGGCAACGATAGCATCCATCGTCGAAGTATCAAGGAATTTACCGAGAAGACCGTCTGCACATACGAAGTCAATCAGTCCCGTGAAGAAGTACTTGTCAACACCGACAAGGGTCGTGATCTTCTGTCCGCCGGCTGCGATGTCAGCGTCGGTAAGAAGGTTGCCGTCCTTGTCAACGTACTTGCCTTCGTTATTGATAAGTGCGTAATCAGCTGTCGTTCTGAGGGTATCAAGGACCTTATAGTCGCCCATCTTACCGGCGAGCTTGAAGATCATATCCTTCGTCAGCTTGAAGTCAATGTTCGCGTTCGCGAGCATATCGTTGATGGTGGAAAGAAGTCCCTTCTGTGAGCCGGTATCCTCGAGTTTGAGCATGGTAACCGGAACTCTGATACCGCCTTCAATGTAGAGCGGGTCAACGATGGCAAGAAGGTTGTTAACCGTTCCGATGAAGGTGTCGGCAAGATAATACAGGTTGTCGTTGCCGAGGTAGTAGAGAAGGGAAGCAAGGTTTCTCGACAAGAACTGTGCCGGGTTTTCTGCAACATCGTGAACAAGGTTGAAGATAATGTCAAGGAGATATTCAAGAAGATCTTCGATGTTTGCAATCTGGTTGAACTCAGCCTGACTCATCAGACCGGTCTTGTTCGCTGCATCCCAGTCGCCGTGCTTCTCGTATACGCCGAGGGCGTCAAGAAGCGGCATGATCGCCTGTTCGTAGGAGTTCGAGCCGACAACCTCTACGTAACCGTTACCGAGTTCCGTGCCGTCACGAGTATCGTCGATGACAACCGTACCGTCTTTCTCAACAAGGTTAACCGGTACATAGTTTTCGCCGGTGTAAGAGAACAAGGTAAGCTTCTTGCCCTGCGTGAAGAGCTGAAGAATCGGGAACATCGGATAGAGAGCTACGGAAAGGGCATGCTTGAAGGACTCATAATCGGTTACGCCGAAATCGAGTGAAGCAAGTTTTTCACCCTCGGGAGCGGTGTTGTTTGCAACAACTTCCTTCCAGGTGTTGACGTCGCCGATAATCGTCTTCATGGCGATGACAGCCTTATCATCAGCAGCATACTTATCGGTGATCTGCTTGAGATAGCCCTGCGGATCCATCTTGTAGTCACCGTAGGTGCAGATCATGAAGATGATGTT
>JALEYA010000077.1 GCA_022779945.1 Oscillospiraceae bacterium
GTTTCCCAGCCCGACAGCCGAACCCGCCGCCGCCAGAACAAAACCGATTTTTCCGGTAAAACTGCTTCTTTTTTCCATCATACCATCACCGAGAGCAACTTTGCTCTTTTCCTTTCTTTTTCATATTCTATCTCTTCTAATTATTCTGACCGGAGTCAGACGTGATATTGATTATCTCATACTTTCCCTGATTTTTCAAGAATTCGGCCGATTTTTATTCTTCCTTTTATTGACTTTTTATTTGTGTTTAAGTATCATATCCTTCGGTGATAAACATGAAGATTCATCTTGATCGCTTCAATAAGGAGCAAAAATCATATTTTAAAATCAAAAACTGCGGCGCAGTTCACGGTAGTGAATGTTTTCTGATTATGACCGACAGTGCGAACATACTCGTTGACAGCGGTTACGGTTTTTGTGCAAAAAAGACGGCGGAAAACATCAGAAATCTGCTTGGTGAAAAACCGCTTGACTATCTTCTGCTGACCCATTCGCACTACGACCACGCCATGGGTAGTGCACAAATTGCGCTTGAATATCCGAACCTTACAATTATTGCAAGCGAATATTGCAAAACCATTCTTGAAAAACCGACCGCAAGACAGGCCATCCGAAAAATGGACGTCAGTGCCGCCGGGATTTACGGTTTTCCCGAGCCGGAAGATCTGACCGATAAATTGAGAGTCGATAAAGCCGTAAAAGACGGCGAAGAATTCACGATCGGAGAATATCTTGTCAGAGCGGTTTCCCTCCCCGGCCACACAAAATGCTGTATGGGTTACTATTTTGTCGATCAAAAGTTTATGATCTCCTGCGAAACGATCGGTCTTTATGCCGGCTTCAAAACGGTACTTCCGGGCTGTCTTGTCGGCTATCAGATGACGGTTGACTCCTGCCGGAAGATCAAAGCCCTCGAGATGAACGAAATGCTTCTTTCTCACGGCGGCATGCTTTACGGCGACGACATTATCACGTTTCTGGACGAATCCGGAGCCAGCACGGACGAATGCAAAGATTTTATCATCGATGCGTGGAAAAACGGCCTTGATCTTCGGCAAACGATTGAAAGCTATAAGGAAAAATACTATTCCGACGACATCGCCGGGTTTTATCCCGAGCCGGCTCTTGTTGCCAATTTAAGCGCTCAGATACCGATGTTTATCAAAGAATGCGGACAAGAAACCGAATAAAAATGGGGGCTGCGATTTGCAGCCTCTGTTTTATTGCTTTTTGCCGTGACACTCCGAACTCATCGGACAGTTCGAGCAGCCGCAGCCACAGGAGGATTTCCCCTGTTTTTTATTCTTTATCATTTTGATAACAACCAAAACAACAACGAAAATGAGAACCAGACAAATGATAATTGTCGCAAGGTTTTGTGATAACCATTGAAGCATGAAAACGCCTCCATACTGTATATTAGTTAGCGATTGCTAACTTTATTTATAATACATCAGCTTTTTTCATTTGTCAATAGCTTCCGATAAAATATCACAAAGACGTGAGCCGAAAAGTCGTACTCACGTCTTTCTTTGCGATTGGTTACTCAATAATGGGAAACACCGCAGGCAAAAACCTTATTCACGCCGAAAATCATATAGAAGAAACGAACGATCTTCCGGACAAACCTGATGCTTATGCTTCGCGTCTAGCGTGAAAGCCACCCGATCACATCAACGGTCAGATCTTCCGAATAGGTCTTGACAACCCTGCGCTTTTCTTTCGCGGAAGCTTCGCCCCCTACTGTGTTGCAATTTACTTCGGGAAATCGTACCAGTATTCACGTCTGCGCTTGTTGAACCAGCTGTATCCGCCGTAAATCACAACAGCGGCGGCAACGATTCCGAAACCCCAATAAATATGGCTGTTGCTTCCGCCGGCAACCTTGATCTGATTCCACAAATCGGCAAACATAATGAGCGTCTCCTGCGGAAGATTGTGAAAATACTCCGTTTTCGGCATATCTTCGGGTGCCGGATAAAGGTACTCATTTTCACGCATTTCTTCATAGTCGTCACTGTTAAGCGCTCCCACATTCGGTGTTGCATAGCCGATCGCCCACGCATTGCTCAGCGCAACCTCGGGATCAAGCAGGAAATTGATATATTTTTTCGCCGCTTCGACATTTTGTGCACATTTCGGAATGCACATAGCATCGACAAAAATGTTAACGCCCTCCTCGGGATAGACGAAGTCAAGGTCGGGATTGACCTCCTGCATACAGACAAAGTCTCCGACATAGTACGGCACCATTGCCGCCTCGCCGCTTTCCATTTTGTTGTATACCTCGTCCATGACGTAGCCCTGAAGAAGCGGTTTCTGGTCAATGAGCATCTGGGCAACGTCGCCGAGCTCTTTCTCGTCGGTGGAATTGAGAGAATAGCCTAAAATCTTTTGCGGAATGGCGAAAGCGTCACGGGGATTGTCGATCATCAGAATCTTGCCCGCATACTTTTCATCCCACATAATTTTCCAGCTTGTCGGCGTTTCATCGACCATTTTTGTGTTATAGATAAGACCGACCATGCCGACATTATAGGCGGCCGAATATTCGTCATTCGGGTCATAGTACGTACCCGTGTACCGCTTATCAATATATTTGAAGTTCGGAAGCGACTTGACGTCAAACTTCACAAGCAGATCTTCCTCGATCATTCTTTCGATCATATAGTCGGAGGGAATGATGATGTCATAGCTTGCACCGCCGTTTTTGATTTTGGCGTACATATCCTCGTTGCTCTCGAACGTTACGTAATTGACCTTGATACCCGTCAGCTTTTCAAATTCCTTGTTGACATCGATCAATCCGTCCTCGTAGCTTTCGCTGATATATTCACCCCAGTTGAAAACATTGATGACCTCGCCTTTTTTGGCACCCTTATAGTACTCTTCGTTTTCATAGGCAAAAGCAGACACACTCAAAGCGCCAAAAAGCATAAATGCCGTTATGATACCGATTATAAACTTTTTCATTCCGCCTTCGCCTCCTTATTGAGCTTGTTGCGCATTCTCTTTTCGCCCCGTATCTGCGATACGTTCAGCAGAATCAGCAAAAGCAGAATCGCAACAAAAATCAAGGTTGAAAGAGCGTACATATCGGGTGTGACACGCTTTTTCGTCATCGAGAAAATCCGGATCGGAAGTGTTTCAAAGCTCGGACCCTGCGTAAAGTAGCTGATAACGAAGTCGTCAAGAGACAATGTGAACGACATCATAAGACCCGAGATAATACCGGTAGAAATAGACGGCAGCGTTACCTTGAAGAAAGCCTGAATCGGTGTGCAGCCTAAGTCCATCGCCGCTTCGGGAAGATGGGGATCGAGCTGACGAAGCTTCGGGAGAACCGACAAGATAACATAAGGCAGATTGAACGTAATATGCGCAATCAGCATCGTCCAGAATCCGAGCGCATCCGCAACGCCGATCATCTTGGCAACAAAGACGAACAGAAGCATCATCGAAATACCGGTCACGATTTCCGGATTCATCATCGGGATATTTGTCACGCTCATCGTTGCCCGTTTGACCCATTTGTTTCGCATGGCGTTGATTCCGACAGCGGCGGCTGTTCCCATTACCGTTGCGCAAAGGGAAGAGCTGACAGCCAGAATCAGTGTATTATAAAGGGACTTGATCGTCGCTTCATCGTGAAGAAGTGATTCATACCAGCGGGTTGAAAAGCCCGTCATAACGCTTGTACTCGCCGAAGCGTTGAATGAGAAGATAATCATAACAACGATCGGTGCGTAAAGGAAAAACATAATAAAAGCCACATACAGCTTTGAAAGCGGAGACATTTTTCTTTTCATATCAGAACACCTCCGTCATCATCGTCGCCCGTAAAGCGGTTCATAATCGCCATACAGATCAGAATAAGGAACATCAGAACAAGCGAAAGTGCCGCACCGAGGTTATAGTTATTCGAAGATTTGAACTGCATTTCGATAACGTCGCCGATCAGTGCAAAGGCATTTCCGCCGAGCTTTTTCGAAATGTAGAAGGTCGAAACCGACGGCACGAAAACCATTGTAAAGCCCGAAGCGATACCCGGCATACTGAGCGGAAGAATGATCTTCCGAAGCACGGTAAGCTTATTGGCTCCTAAGTCCTCCGCCGCTTCGATCAGTCCGTTGTCGATCTTCGCCATGATGGAATAAAGCGGCAAAATCATATACGGGATATAGTTATAGATCATGCCGAGCACGACCGCACCCTGCGTATTGATCATATGCACATTCGGCAGACGCAAAAACGAAAGAGCCGAGTTAATGATACCGGTATCCTGAAGAAGAATCATCAGAGAATAGGTACGAATCAGAAGATTCATCCACATCGGAAGCATAACAAGCATCATCATCGTGCGCTGAACGTTCAGGTTACTTCTTGCCATGATGAAAGCTAAAGGATATGCCAGAACAAGGCTGATGACCGTGGCAATAAAGCCGAGCCAGATGGAGTTGAGCATGATATCCTTGTACTTTCCTATCTGGGAAACATATTCAAGCGTAAACGCTCCGTTTGCGTCAACAAGCGAGTAATAGACAACAAACAAAAGCGGTACTATGATAAAGATCGCCGCCCAAAGAAGGTACGGGGACGCTACCAGCTTTTTTGAAAGGCTTTTTTGTTTCATCTATCACTCCTCCTCCAACGAAACATCGGAAAGATGTTCGATTTCGTCGCTGAAAGAGCTGTAATCGCCGTAAAGTCCGGAATACTTGGACTTTTTCATAACATGAATCGCGTCCGGCTCAATTTCAATTCCTATCTCGGTTCCGACGGGATAGTAATCCGTCGTCTGAATCATCCACTTGAAGTTCTGGATATCAACAATCATTTCGAAATGAACGCCCTTGAAGGTATTCGAGGTGATTACGCCGCTGATCATACCCTTTTCCACCGGTACAACGTCCACGTCCTCGGGCCGGATCACAATATCGACTTCCTCGTTGACAGCAAAGCCTTTGTCCAGACACTGGAACACCGCGCCCGAAAACTTCGCCTTGAAGTCGTCGAGCATCACACCATCAAGGATATTGCTTTCCCCGATAAAGTCGGCGACAAATGCGTTTTTCGGCTCGTTATAAATATCAATGGGCGATCCGATCTGCTGGATCTTGCCCTCGTTCATGACAACAACCGTGTCGGACATCGAAAGTGCTTCCTGCTGGTCATGGGTAACGAAAATAAAGGTGATACCGAGCCGCTTCTGAATGTTTTTCAGTTCGACCTGCATATCCTTGCGAAGCTTTAAGTCCAAAGCCGCCAGCGGCTCATCGAGAAGCAGAACACGCGGTTCAACCGCCAAGGCTCTCGCAATCGCAACTCTTTGCTGCTGTCCGCCAGAAAGCGACGACACATCACGGCGCTGAAAGCCCTTGAGATTAACAAGAGAAAGCATCTCCTCGACCTTTCGGCTGATATCCTTCTCTTTCATCTTCTTGTTGCGAAGCCCGAACGCAATATTCTCGTATACGTTTAAATGCGGGAAAAGCTGGTATCGCTGGAAGATCGTATTAACCTGTCGTTTATGGGGAGGCAGTGAATTGATATCCTTGCCTTCAAAAATGACCTGACCGCTGTCGGCTTCCAGGAAGCCGGCGATAATCCGCAGAGTCGTTGTTTTTCCGCAGCCCGACGGACCGAGGAAAGTAATGAATTCCTTATCCTTGATATTCAGACTGATGTCATCAAGGACAACTTCATCGTCAAATTTCTTTGAGATGTTTTTCAGTGCGATAATAATATTATCTTCCATGAGTAAACCCCTTTCCCTGCATGGCATTTCGCCATGCCCGCTCGATTTGATGTTCAAGTAATAAAGAAAAAAGCATAAAAAATAACCGACTGAGAACTGCCGCCTGACGGTCGTGTTCCCTCGTCGGTTACCACGGGTACAAAAACAAAATTGATAAGTTTTCATATTCGTAATACACTTTTGTAAACTTGACAGATAAAATATAGAGCAAAATGCCGCAAATGTCAACAGTTTTTCAGTATTTTTTTGACATAATTCGATATTTTGTTGAAAGAAAAACTCGATTTCTCTGAATTTTTCTCTATTTCTTTGTTTTTCCCACGTTTTCTCGAAAAAACTTTTTTATAAATTTTGCAACAAAAAGCCCCGACCGAAGTCAGAGCTTGCTTGTTTTATTTTTGCCCGTAATAGGCATTTTTTCCGTGCTTTCTTAAAAAATGCTTGTCCAGAAGAACCTGCTGCATTCTTTCGCTG
>JALEYA010000111.1 GCA_022779945.1 Oscillospiraceae bacterium
GCACAAAAACTGCGCAGGAATCCTGACGGATTTCAAGCAGTTTTTGTGCGATATGACGGGAAATATGCAAGTAAGCTGTGCATCAAAGCGTATGCTGTGATTTATTCAGAGGTTCCTTAGTGTAAATCAATGATATCCTAAGGCAACGGCAATCAGCATCAGTATAATCGCAGCAGAAAACTCCATGACAAACAACTTCCACATGAACCGCATATATTTTGAATACGGAATGTTAATCAATCCGATTGCGATAATCATAATACCGCTTGTCGGAAACAGAATGTTACAAAGACCGTCACTCAGACAGAACGTGAGCACAAGACTCTGCCTTTCGATTGTAAGCATATCGACCAACGGAAGCAGAATCGGCATCAATAAAAACGCTTTTGCAGTGCCGCTGCCGATGAAAAATTCGAATATACATATCACAAAAAATATCGCGATCAAAGATTCGTAAGGACCCAAGTTTTTGATAAAATTATAAACATAATAGAGTATGGTATCAATAATCATGCCTCTTTTCAGGACATATGTGATACTGATGATGAATAGGATGAGTGGAGCGCAAGGGAGAATGGCTTTCGCGCCGTCAATAAAGCCGGAAAAAAGTTCTTTTCCCTTCATACCGGAAATTTTTCCTGCCCGAAGTCCGCCGACCGTGAACAGAATCGCCATTGAAATCAGCGGTAAGTTGCTTAACAGATCGGTAATGCTTTCATTTTGAATGACTCGTTGACCGATAAAGGATAAAACAGTAATAATGAAAACCGCGCCAATGCAAAGAACAAAGGATTTGGTAGCTTTGCCTAATTTCGGATTGGCCAACGCATTGGCGGTTTCTTCTTCATCAAGAAAACGCTTACGAAGCTCAAAATCAGATTCATAAACCAGTGATTTTTTCGGATTCTTCTCAATCCGCTTTGCATAAACTATAAGAAATCCGGCAAGAATTGCATATATGACAGCAAAGACAATAATACGATATATAAGACCTGAAAACATAGGTAGTCCTGCCATAGACTGGACGACACCGATATTGAACGGATTGAAGGTTGCCGCCGAATATCCGAAAGCAATCGCAACCAGGCTGAAGCCCAAACCGACAAATGAATCTCACCCCAAAGAAAGCGAAATAGCAACGGCAAGCGGAACTAAGGTTACCGATTCTTCAAGTATGCCGGCAAAAGAACTGAGTGCCATGCAGGCAAGAATCATAACAGCAAGAAGCGTGTACTTTTTCTTTTCATATTTGCCGACAATGGTTGTCATAATATATTTCAGAACGCCGCTTTTATCAAGAACAAGAAAAGTGCCGCCGATAATCGTGATAAACAGAATAATAATCACACCGGTCATCGCGTCTGAGGTTGCAAAAATAAACGCTTCAATCGGAGCCAGAAAGACCCGCCAGAATGAATAACCGACCTCACTTCTTTCAATTTGATGGTAGGTTCCGTTTATAATGGATCCATCCGAAGCAGTATCGTACACACCCGTAGGAACAACCTGTGTCAGAACACCGGCAAAAACCAGTATCCCGACAAGTAGTACGGTTATACCGATAAGCGTCTTTTTGTCAATTTTCAATCCTTGATTTTTGTCTTGTGAAATATTTTTTTCCATTCCTTCATCACCGACCGTTAGATAATGTCAAACAGCTTTTTCTCTCGGTTGATATAGACCGTAATTTGTTCAAAGCCGCATTTTTTCGCCTTCTCGATTCCGTCTCTGATCCCGGAACCGATATCTTTGGGGCTGTGAGCGTCTGAGCCGACCGTAACGTATTTTCCGCCGAGTTGTTTATATCGGATTAAGATGTTTTCATCAGGCATCGTTCTTCCGACAGCTTGTCTTAATCCCGAAGTATTGATTTCAACCGCTTTCTTTTGTCTTATTATTTCCGATAACAGCTCGTCTGTTGCATCTTGAATAATAGAATAATCAAAATTTATTTTATATTTCCCCTGGATCCGTCTCATCGGGCAGGTGAGATGGGCTAAGGCATCGCAGCCGTCCCATTTTGCAATGTCATAAAGTTGGGCAAAATAATCCTCCATAAAGGAATAAACATCCGTTTTGTCATACTCGATATCTTTGATATCCGGCATTTGCCCATGCGGGTGATGAATGCTTGCAAGAATATAATCGTACTTTCTCTCTGAAACAATTCGATCCGCTAAATCTTTTTGAAAAAGAGGCTGACCGATTTCAATTCCCGAAAGGACGGTAAAACGATTTTTAAACTGCTGCCGTACTTTATCATAGTCATCGTATGCTTTTACTGCCCGGGTATCATAGTTGTCTGAGAGAAATTCATCTATTTCACAGTGATCGGTAAACGTAAGGATATCCAGGCCCTTTGCTAAAGCCGCTTCGCACATCAGCTCAGCGGAATATCTGCCGTCGGGTGAGTTGTCGGTATGAATGTGGGAATCGACATACAGCATAATAACACCTCTTGCTTTAACGTAATAAAATAATTATACAATAAAAAGAAGAACAACTCAATATACATAATTTTCAAAAATTTTATGAATATCAATGCATATTTAACGAAAGATTACCAAAAAGGAGATAAATTATGCAATTCATACAAGTTGTTCTCACCACTCTTCTCTCTGTATTCACTTTATTTTGTATAACAAGAATCCTTGGGTACAGACAGCTGTCCGAGCTTAGTTTGTTCGATTATGTTAACGGAATAACCATTGGCTCCATTGCCGCCGAACTTGCAACAGCCGAAAGAGGGGAAATCCTCACAATTTTAATTGCCATGGTTCTTTACGGTGTCGTCACTCTTCTTATTGCTTTTGTTACCGATAAATCACTTACCATGCGAAAAGTGATTACGGGAAAGCCGATAACACTTATGAAGCAAGGGAAACTTTGTTATGACGGGTTTAAAAGTGCAAGACTGGATATCAACGAATTTTTGATGAAATGTCGTAATAACGGCTATTTTGATCTGACCCAGGTTGATACGGCGGTTCTTGAGCCGAACGGAAGGGTCAGCTTTATACCGACCGCGGCTAATAAGCCGGTAACCGTTTCGGATATTAAAGTCAGTACTACGCAGGATACGCTTGTTGCCAATGTGATAATCGACGGAAGAATTGACAGTCACACGCTTGGAAATATCGGAAAAGACAAAAAATGGTTGATTTCGAAATTGAAGGACATAGGTGTTGACGATATTTCAAAAGTTTTTCTTGCAATATGCGACAGTCGCGGAACCGTAACGGCATTCGAAAAAACAAAAGGACAGCCGAAAAATATATTGGAATAACGTGATTTTTACTGACATTTTTGTTGTATTTTTTACCACTTATAAAGTTTAGAACTCCGCTCAAAATAATATTGCAAACGCCAATCTAATAGATAAGGAGTGTTAAGCATGGCAAAGAGCGGTAGCTCAAAGGGTATGGTTCCTGAAGCACGTGACGCTCTCGACAGATTCAAGATGGAAGCTGCCTCTGAAGTCGGTGTCAACCTGAAGCAGGGCTATAACGGCGACCTCACAGCCCGTCAGGCCGGTTCTATCGGTGGCCAGATGGTCAAGAAGATGATCGAGTCTTATGAGAGAAACATGAAATAACCTGAACAAAATAAATCCGGCGGTATTGCTACCGTCGGATTCTCTTTTCGGCGTTACGGATTCTCGTCACTGCCTTCAATTGTGTCATCTGTGACGATGAAAGACTGAGAAGGTGAAGCCGGCGTCGGATAAAAAATCTCTTTTTTGACGAAGGTTACATTTTTATCGGGATAGAACACCTCACGTTCGGGCAGATGATACCCTGTTTTTTTGTTTTTACAATCCGGAGTGGCAGGGGAATCATCGAGAGCAACGGGTTCTTCATACATAATAAGCTCGTTATAGCTGTTATCAACCGGGACAAACGCAGGTTTCTTTGACACTTTGTTTTTGCGCTTTCTGATAAATCTGAGAAGCAGATAAATCAGGAAAGCAGCCAGGGTAAAGCCGGTGATCTTAATACCGGTTGATACACCGGAAGCGGTATACTCAAAAGTAATCTTGTGATTACCTTTTTTAACATTGACACCGATAAAAGCATCTCCGATTTCAATGATATCGGACTGTTTGACCGGCTTTCCGTCAATTGTTATGTTCCAGCCTGCATCATAAGGAATAGACGTATAAAGAATACAGCTCTCTTTGGCTGTAAAGCTTCCGCTGATAAATGTATCTTCGAACTTGTCAATAAGCAGGGACTGATTGCTGAAAATTTTATAGCCTGCATCAAGTGTTTTATCGTCAATCGTATAGGCGAAAAGTCTCATATTTCCGCTGTTTGCTTCAAACGGAACCGTAATGGAAATCGTTTCGCCGCTCTTATATCTTCCGAGATCCAAAAGACAATCGTGATCGGCGGATTGTGTGATGGTGCCGAGAGAAGAATTGATGCTGACGTCCTTTTCACTTGCTCCGTCAACATGGAAATAGATGTAAACATTTCCTTTCTTCTCGGTCGTAATGCTGAAGGTTGCGGAAGCATCGGTGTCGGCGGTTGTCTTGTTAAAAGTGTAAACACCGTTGTTGATATCCTCGGTAAAACTGTCCGTGTTGGTATAAGAGATATAGGCGATCGGAAGCTTTTCGAACGGATCGTCAAGGCCTGTTGCGCGCTTAAAGAAGTCACCCTGTACTTCGAACGGGTTCACAACCGCATATTCGTCCTCAACGTACTGCCAATCCTTGACGCTGCTGTCAACACAGAAAGCGATCGGCAGGTAATATTTGTTTTTATAAGCGGTGTACTTATCAACGGAATTCACCTTTTCGTAATACGCACCGCTTAAAACATTCGGCGTCTCATTATTGACGATGTACTTCAATGAATGCATCATGTTATAAACCGGTGTTTGCGGATTGTAGGTATAACTGTTAATCTTATTGCTCATCATACCTAAATGATCCTGTAAAAGTGCAAGCTTTTCGTTTGCCATTGATGAAAAGATCGAAACACCGTTGTAATTGTACCAGCAGGGATCCATTCTCGTACGAAGGTTTGTCAGTTCCATTCGATAGAAGTTGTCTTTTTCAATGGTATCAAGGTTTTCTTTCAGCTCTCTGAACTGATCGTAATCGCCGGCATAATCTTCATATACAACATTGCACGGAATACTCGAGGTGTCGGACACGATCACTTCACTGCACGCACAGACACAGAGTAATACAGCAAGAGAAGCAATCTCATATTTTCGGCTCTTGAATACCGTAAGCATCATGACATAAAGCACCACAAACGCAACGGTGATGTATAACGAACCCTGAGTAAAGTTCTTGCTTTCGATTTTTTCGGTCAGGAAAGCGACCAGAACAATAACAGCACCCACGGCACCAATCTGTCTTGATGTGAATTCGTTCAGTCTCATAAATGTCTTATAGGCAATGATGATCAGAATAAACGAGTACATGAAAGAGAAGCGGTACGGAAGGTCATTCGGGAAATGGAGACCGTGCCAGATAAAGTTCAGGAAGTTGAAGTTGAACGAAACATAGAAAAATGAAAGCAAGCCTAACGTTGTGATCTTCTCTTTTTTGCTGATTGACTTTGTGAAGAAATAGAGCGGAGCGAGAATCAGGGTTATAACACCGCAATACACGTTCGGTAAAACATCCTCGCCGCTGCTTCTGATTGTGGTTGAAAGGGAAGCAAAGTGGTTGACAAGAAAATCAAACGAGTTAAAATACGTTTTCATCTCATCCGGGAAATTATTGCCCGTAGCCGAGCAGGACTGAAGAACCTTATACGTCGGAATCAGCGCAAAAGCAATCAGACCGGCCGCAAGAAGAGAGGCCATGGCAAATATGAAGCCGCTTCTGAAAAATCTGCGGTTTCGCATCTTGTGAACAAGACCCTTTGGGTGGTCTTTTTTGTACTGCTCGCTGATAACGGCTTTGCTCGGATAGTTTGCAATATAGTAATAGAAGAAATAGATCACCGCAAACATGCAAAGCATGAAGGACATATAGTAGTTTGAAAACATGGAAAGAGCAAGCGATGCGGTATAAAGGCCGAAGCTTCCGTTATTGATGATTCGCTCAATTCCGAGAATCATCAGCGGGAAAAGCACCATCGCATCAAGCCACATGACATTCCAGTAATAGGCAAGCATATACGCACAAAAAGCATAAAGAATACCGAACATTACCGTCACAGGCGACTGATTATGCTGCGATTTTCTCAGGTAATAGGTAAAGGTTGAAGCAGAAAAGGCCGCCTTAATTAAAATCATAACAGCAATTGCCTGCGGAACATGGGCGTGACCGAAGAACATTACGATGGCGCCGATGGGACTTGAAAGGTAAGTGAAATAATTGCCCAAAAAGCACGTTCCGAGTCCCGAAACCCATGAATAGGAGAAGCTCCTATGTTCCATGAGACGGTCATATAATTCTGCAAAAAGCGGACCGTACTGATGATAAAGATCCATTCTTAAAATCGTGTTTTTTCCAAACGGGGTAAGACCTAAAATCATAAACATGACAAGCATCAGTCCGCACGTTGCAAAAAACGAGGCAAGAATGTATCTGTTTTTATACAGAAAATTTTCTTTTTTGATTTTCATCGTCTTCCTTCTTTCTAAATCACTTTAAATATTTGTATTATTTTAATAATACATTAAATAACCGAAATCTGCAAGGGCTTTAAACAAATTAAAGTTATTTTTAATTTTAAAACCCGGTTATATCTCGGGACACGCCCTCATAGTTTATATCAGACAACAATTATGCTTGTACTGATTGTATCCGGGAGGCAAAACATGGAAAAATTCAACGAAGCTGGGTCTTTACTGGCAAGACCGATAAAAGAAGTTTTGTCAGGCCTTGAAGATGTCATAAAATGTCAGACTTTTGAAATCAGACTGAGAAGTAATCGTCCGATTATGCTTTTTGGATTATACGGTTCGGGATTCATAAAAAAAGACAGCGGCTTTTGTAAGAATTACGCATCGGAATGTATAATTTGCAGTCCCGAAGAGCTTAAAGAGTCATTCAACAGAATATGCGGATATTCGATCCATGCCCATCAAAGCAGCATCAACGACGGCTTTGTGACAATGAAAGGCGGACACCGGGCAGGTGTTGTCGGAACAGCTGTATGCGACAGTAATGGGAAAACCGTAAGCATCAAAGACGTGTCATCAATGAATATAAGAATTGCAAGAGAGATCAAAGGCTGTGCCGAACCGATCGCACAGGCAATATTTCAAGGCGATGCTGAAAGCCTTATTATTGCCGGTCCGCCTTCCAGCGGTAAAACAACCGTCTTGAGAGATCTTGTCCGGATCCTTGCCGGCGGAACAAAAAAGTATCCCTATAAAGTTTCCGTAATTGACGAAAGAGAAGAGCTGGCGTCCATGTACGGCTCTATTTTAGGGAACGATCTGGGAATCAACTGTGATATTTTAAATTCTTATCCGAAAAGCGAAGCTGTATTGCTTGCCGTCAGAACAATGTCTCCGGACATAATTGCCCTGGATGAAGTCGGAAGTGCCGAAGAGATCAATGCGATTGAGCAGGCTGTAAACACCGGCGTTAAATTCATTCTGACGGTTCATGCATCAGATTTTGATGAAATCGTAACACGGCCGCAGATTGAACAGCTGATAAATACATATTCTTTTGACAAGGTCTGTCTTCTCTCGGGCGAAAAGGCTTGTACGGTAAAATCGATATACGATTCAAAGGAGATACGCGATGAAATATATAGGCGCCGCTGTAATGCCGGCTTTTCTGAGCCTTTATAGTGTCATGTTCAGCCTCAGACTGAGAAAAAGGGCTGAAATACTGGACAAAACGTATTCACTGCTCAACGAAATTAAAATCCTGATGGAGTATTGCTGCCTGCCTGTAAACGAACTGATTGATACTGTGTTTGAAAAAGGCTGTTATCAAAGGACATTTATTTCGCAGTGCAAAAAACAACTGTCCGAAGGCGATGATTTTCCTGTTGCCTGGTCGGACGCTGTTAAATGCTCGGATATTTATAAAAAAGAGGAGAAACAAAAACTGATACAATTGGGTTCTTTTTTGGGGACAAGTGATCTGGAAAGTCAGCTGACCGTGATTCAGATATACATAGCGGACTTTGACGTTTTCCGTAAAGAAGCACAGGAGAAAAGCAAAAAATATGCTGACACCTCGATATTTGTAGGAGCATTTTGCGCTCTGGGACTGTTCGTAATGATGGTATAACGGCGGTGGGAAAATGGAAATTGATCTTATATTTAAAATAGCCGCAATCGGTCTGATTGTTGCTTTGCTGAACCAGGTACTGACAAAGGCGGATAAAAGTGAGTATGCAACCGTCATCACGCTTGTCGGAATTATCATTGTTCTGATGATGATTATACCGGAAATCAAGGATCTGTTCAGCTCGGTTAAAGATTTTATTGACTTCTGATATGGTACTGAATGTAATCATCTGTGCTTTGATTCTTACCGTTATAAGCTTGCTGATCGGTCAGATAAAGCCCGAATATGCTTTCTTCATCAAAATCTCCGGCGTACTTATCCTCCTGTTGAGCATTTTAACGATTGCGCAGGATAAAATCAGCGAATTCACCTCTTATTTTTCTCAGCTGTCTGATATAACGGACGTGATGAAAACATTGATCAAAGCGGCCGCTGTCTGTATTGCAACCTCCATTACTTCAAGTATATGCAAAGAAAACGGAAATACGGCAATTGCGCAGTGCGTTGAGCTCTTCGGAAGATTTGCAATATTCACACTATGTCTGCCGTTTATTGAATCGGCAATCAAAACCGCATTATCACTGATTGATTAAAAATGAAAAAAACTTTTCTCTTATTCATTACAATTATCGTTTCGGCTTTATCGTTAAGTATCAGCGTCACTGCATATGATGAGTATAATGCCGAATTTTCGTCAAAAACACAGGACAGTCTTTTTTCTTCAATTGACGACGAAACGCAAAAGGTCTTATCACAGTTCGGAATCGAAGATTTTTCAAGCGCTTATGACGCTTCCTTTTCCAATCTTATCGAATATTTTTCAACGAACATAAAAGAAAAGGCCGGCGATGCCGTTAAGTGCTTTTTTTTGTTGTTCATTGTCACGTTGCTGATAGCGGTAATGAAAGCGGTGGTAACAGACGCGGAAGCTGCCGACGCTTTCGAACTTCTTACAATAGCGGTGTCTTCCGTAATCAGCATTAACTGCCTTTATCCTGTCATGCAGTCAATCGTGTCTGTTCTGAGTGTAAGCGGAAATTTCATCAAAGCTTACATACCGATTTTTGCCGGCATTATCGCCGCAAGCGGAAAGCCGGCATCAGCGCTGACCTACAATACGCTTGTTTTGGCTATGGCGGAAATTCTGTCGGCTGTATGCAGTGACTATGCAATTCATATTATCGGCACGTTTCTTGCTGTCACAATCGGGTTCTCGTTAGGCAACAGCATAAGCGCCGACAGAATATCTCATTTGTTCAATAAAGCTTCCGGTCTTATTTTCGGCTTTTCCGCCGGCGCTTTTGCCTCCGTTCTGACACTGAAAGGATCCATTTCCGCTGCCGTTGACTCGACAAGCGTAAAAAGTATCCGATATCTGATAAGTTCCATGATTCCGGTTGTCGGCAGTTCAATCAGTGAAGCCTATTCATCTATTCTTGGAAGCATAGGACTGATAAAAGGCTCGGCGGCGATTATCGGAGTCATCAGTGTTCTGATAATCAACATTCCGGCTTTAACACAAGGGCTTTTGTATTATGCAGCTATGAATATTCTTTCGATTTGCGGCATAGCATTAGACTGCAAGAAGCTTTCGTCTTTTTACGGCTGTCTGAGTTGTGCAATGAAATTCCTGCTGATTCTGACAGTATTTGAAATCTTTTTGCTTGTCATATCAACCGGTCTTCTTCTGAGCTTTAAAGATTAAAAAATATACCGGGGGAGTATAAAAAAATGAAGGCATGGCTGATTTGTGTTCTTTGCGTTAGTGCCTTTTCCGGGCTAACGGACATTCTGATTCCCAACGGAAAAAGCAAAAAAACATTCAAAGCAGTTTCGGTAATTGTTCTGCTTTGTGTGCTTTTGTACCCACTGAAAAATATAGACAGGAATTTCTATTTTTACAAATTCTCTTTCAGCAACAAAGAGGTTTCTTCAAGTTTTCAGGAGAACTATGATGAAGCTGTTATTGCCGCCTATGAAAGCGGAATCAAACATGTATTAACAGAGCAATTGAGCGATTTCGCAATCACTGCCGACCGTATATCTATTGTGTGTGAAGCAACAGCGGATAAAATCAGAATTAAAAGAATCAGAGTGTTTGTTGAAAATAACGACAAAACTCAAAACGAAAAAATCAAAGCAGTTATCAATGAATGCCTGGAAGAAAAAACCGAAATTGAAATAATCAGCAGGTGAAAACATGAAAATGCCAAATATACAAGACATTATCAGTAAATTCAGGCAAGGGCTAGATAAAAATACAAAAATAAAGATTTATGTCGCAGCTTTATTCCTTTGCCTTGCAGTCATTGTTCTGACTTCACTGAAACCTTTTTCAAGCACAAAAGACGAAACGACTAAAGCACTTGATACTAAGACGGATTGTTCGCAGCTGAACGATCAGCTTGCCGCACTGATTGGGAAAATAAACGGTGCAGGAAGAGTAAAAGTTATGATAACCTTTGATGCGTCCGACGAAAACGTTTACGCCAAAGATACCGACGAAGAATTTGAAAATAACGAAAGCAGCCCGATTGAACAGCGGATGAAAAGCGAATATATCATTATCAAAGGTTCGGACGGGGAGGAGGGGCTGAAAATCAAAAATGTATATCCTACCGTACGAGGTGTGGCTGTTGTCTGTGACGGAGCGAATGACCCGAATGTAAAAGGGCAGATTGTTTCGGTAGTCAGTGCCCTTTTTGATATAAATTCAACCAGAATAAGCGTAGCCGAAATGGCAAAACAGGAGGAATAATTATGATAGCGAAAAAGAAACAAATTCTGACCGCAACACTGCTGATTGCATTGATTTGTGCCATTGGTGTAAACTGGTACTATTCAAGACCGCAGAACAATCCGGTCACAACGACGGCGCAGGAACAAGAGCAGAATTTAGGTGATTCTTTACTTGTTGCCGGAAGCGTGAAGCAAGCCGAAACAACGAAGCCGGAACAAACAACACAGAGCGAGACTGATACCGAAGAAAACAACAGTGAAGCCTTTGCAACCGCCGCTCTCAATAAGACAAAGGCACACGATGAAATTAAAAGTCAGATTGAAAAACTGATAAACAGTGAAAGCCTTGACACTGAGAGTAAAAACAAAATTACGACGCTGATGGATGAATTTACAGATGCCGTCAAAAAAGAAAGCGATTGCGAAAGTCTGATTACCGCAAAAACCGGCTGCAGTAGCATTGTCATTATCAATAACGATACCGCACAGGTTATTATGCAAAAAAATTCACTTGATGAGGCCACAATCCTGCAAATAACCGAAATAATTGAAAAAAATACGAATATTTCTGCGGAAAATTTAACAATAATTGAGGCAAAGTAGTTGTAGGAATCAAATTTTGTGGTATAATATGTTAAATATGTCAAATTGTCGGCATGACCGATAAAAACAATGAAGTAAAAAGTGCTCAGCACCGAAAGGATTTCTTATGACCAGACATGAAGCCAGAGAAACAGCATTTATCATATTATTTGAAAAACTTTTCCGACCGGATGACGGCATTGATGAAATTGTTTCATCAGCCGAAGAATCGGAGTTCTTTCAAGTCGATGATTTCATTCTTTCCGTCACAGGTAAAGCCGGCGAAAAGCAGGACGAGATTGACGGTATGATCGAAAAGAACTTGGTCGGGTGGACGATCAAAAGAATATCAAAGGTTTCTCTTGCCGTCTTAAGGCTTGCGGTTTGTGAAATTCTTTATTTTGACGATATTCCCGTTTCGGTTTCCATCAACGAAGCGGTTGAAATTACAAAAAAATATTCAACGGCACAGGACGCTTCCTTCGTGAACGGCGTCCTTGGTTCCGTTTCTAAGAGTGTGAGCGAATAATGGTTTGCCTTGGTATTGACACAAGCAATTACACGACTTCCGCAGCATTGTATTTTTCGCAGGAGAATACAATTATACAAGCCAAAAAGCTTTTGCCCGTGAAAAGTGGGGAAAAGGGACTGCGGCAAAGCGATGCTGTATTTCATCACACCGCTCAGCTCCATAGCGTAATCCGTCATATCTTTAAAAATGAAATCAGACCGGACTGCATTTGCGCTTCAAGTGCTCCGTGTATGCAGGAAGGCTCCTATATGCCGTGCTTTCTTGTCGGCACTAATACGGCCGAAAGCATCAGCACGGTGTGCGGTGTTCCGTTTTGTACAACATCTCATCAGCATGGTCATATTGTCGCCGCTCTTTATTCATGCGGGCGGCTCGATTTGCTTGAAAAACCGTTTATTGCTTTTCATCTTTCGGGAGGGACAACCCAGGCTTTGCTTGTTGAGCCGGACAGTAAGGAACTGATGAAATGCACAGTTGTTGCGCAGTCACTTGATCTGAAAGCCGGACAAGCCGTTGACAGAGTCGGTCTTATGCTTGGACTTGATTTTCCCTGCGGACCTATGCTGGACAAGTTTGCTCAAAATTCAGATGCTGAATACAAAATTCGTACGTATATGAAAGACGGAAACTGCAGCTTATCGGGGATTGAAAATCAATGCCGGAAAATGATTGAAAACGGTGCTAAAAAAGAAGACGTTGCCCGGTACTGCATTGACTCTATCTGTGCTTCCCTTGAGAAAATGATTGAATATCTGCTGGAAAAATACGGTGAGCTTCCGTTGGTATTTTCCGGGGGTGTTATGTCCAATACGATTATTCGCGAAAAAATCGGCAGTCGGTTTCCGGCACATTTTGCGTCAGCCGAATTTTCCTGCGACAATGCGGCCGGTGTTGCCATAATAGGATATTTAAAAAATAAACAGTAAGAGGGCTTCAGATGTCAACAGTTTTATCGGTAACTCAAATCAATACCTATGTGAAATCGCTCATCGACTATGACGATAAACTAAAAAATATCTATATCAGCGGTGAAATTTCGAATTTCACCAATCACTATCGTTCGGGACATTTTTATTTCACTTTGAAAGACGAAAATTGCTCAATAAAAGCGGTCATGTTCCGTTCGGCAGCATCGAGAGTCCGCTTTGAAATTGAAAACGGAATGCGTGTTATCATCAGAGGAAGCGTTTCCGTGTACGAAAGGGACGGCGTTTATCAGCTTTATGTTGATGATATCGCCCCCGACGGAGAGGGCGCGTTGAATCTTGCTTTCGAACAGCTGAAAAAGAAGCTGTCGCAGGTCGGGATGTTCGACGAATCTCACAAAAAACCGATTCCGAAATTTCCTGAGCATGTCGGTGTCATCACTTCGGAAACCGGTGCGGCGCTGCATGACATTATTTCCGTCCTGACAAGACGGTATCCGTTGGCTCAGATCGTTTTTGAACCGGTACAGGTTCAGGGAGATGCTGCAGCCGGTCAGATCAGTCAGGCAATCAAAAAACTTGACGATGAAAAAAGCTGTGATGTCATAATTATCGGACGAGGCGGCGGCTCAATTGAAGATCTTTGGGCGTTTAACGAAGAAATCGTCGCGAATGCTGTTTATTATTGTAACACACCGATTATTTCCGCCGTGGGTCATGAAACCGATTATACGATTTCCGATTTTGTAGCCGATTTGAGAGCTCCGACGCCATCGGCGGCCGCCGAGCTTGCCGTTCCGGATTACCGGGAGGTTCTATATTCTCTTGATAAAACGCTCGATGTGCTCAATGACAGTATCAATAAAATTATTGCCGATAAACTTATGCGCCTGATGGCACTGGATAAAACCATCAACGCTTTAAGTCCGATTAAGACTTTACAGCTATATTCGAAACAATCTCAATTGTTTTCTCAGCGGCTTTCTCATGCCGTCAACATGATTTTCGAGAAATACAACAATGAAATATCGAGACAAGCTTTGAAGCTTGAATCATACAGTCCTTTAAATATTCTGTCAAAAGGATACAGTATTGCCTGTGATAAAGACGGAAATACGCTCGAATCGGTCAGACAGGTCCAACCGCAGGACAGAATAAAACTCAGGGTATCTGACGGATTGATAGAATGTTCCGTACTTACAACGGAAGAAATGAACAAAACCACCGATTAAAACCGAAAGGAAATGGAAATGGAAAAATATACAATTGATGCGGCGCTTTCGCGGCTTGAAGAAATTACAACAGACCTTGAAAAAGGGGAGTACGAACTGGAAACGGCAATGAAGGTTTATGAGGAAGGCGTTCGCCTGATCGCATACTGCAATAAAAGCCTGAATGCGGCGGCTCAGAAGGTTGCCGAGCTTTCTCAAATTGATATGAGCGGAGATGAAACCGATGAGTAAAATCGATCGTCTTGATGAATATATATCTGTCATCAACTGCGAACTTTCGTCCTGCTTGCCGGAGTGCTTTTACAACGAGCCGATCGTAACGCAAGCAATGCAATACAGCCTCATGAACGGCGGCAAACGAATCCGGCCCGTTTTAACCCTCGAATTTTGCAGAATGTGCGGCGGAGATATCAACAATGCGCTTGCGTTTGCATGCGCGATAGAAATGATTCATACTTATTCGCTGATTCATGACGATCTTCCCTGCATGGATAACGATGAGATGCGCAGAGGCAAGCCCGCATGCCATGTAGAATTCGGTGAAAGCTATGCTCTTCTTGCCGGTGACGCGCTTTTAACGTATGCGTTTGAATATGCCTTAAAATCTGATTTTATGCAAAAGGATCCCTCTTGCGCAGCCGAAGCTCTCCGAATTCTTTCGACCTGTTCCGGAATAAGCGGAATGATTGGCGGACAGGTAGTCGACTTAAAAAGTGAAGATAAACATGTCACAATTGATACACTTCGAATCATGGATTCACTAAAGACAGGTGCACTCATTAAGGCGGCGGCTTTGATGGGAACCGTGATAGGCGGTGGGAACAACGAGCAAAAGCAAGCGGCGGTTCAATATGCGGAAAACCTTGGACAGGCTTTTCAGATCGTTGATGACATTCTCGATGTTACCGCTGATGAAGCGACACTCGGCAAACCTGTCGGAAGCGACAAAGAAAGCGGAAAATCAACCTATGTATCCCTTCTCGGTCTCGGTCAATCGCAGAAAATTGCCGACGAACTTACCAATAAGGCCATTGAAGCGCTTGATGTTTTCGAAGATAACGGCTTTTTGATTGAATTGACCAAGAGTCTCGCATCCCGAAAGAATTAATAATAAGGAATCGATACAGATACCGTTTTGTTTCGTCCGGATCTGTATTAAGTGGCAGTTACCATGAATTATAAAACTCTTCAAACAATAAAAAGTCCCGAAGATTTAAAAAAACTCGACAATCCGTCTTTAACTGAGCTTGCCGATGAAATCAGAAACAAGATGATTGAAACGGTTTCGCACACCGGCGGCCATCTTGCGTCTAATCTCGGCACAGTAGAACTGACGATCGCATTACACAAGGTTTTTGATTCTCCGAAAGATCAGATCGTTTTTGACGTCGGTCACCAATGTTATACGCACAAGTTGTTGACCGGAAGGTACGACCGATTTGACACATTGAGAACAAAAGATGGAATTTCCGGCTTTTGCAGACCGACCGAAAGTGAGCATGACATCTTTTTCAGCGGTCACAGCGGCACATCAATTTCATCGGGACTCGGTCTTGCAACCGCCAAAAAAATTAAAAATGACGACCATTATGTGATATCGTTGATCGGCGACGGCTCTTTTACCGGCGGTATGGTTTATGAAGCGCTGAACAACGGCGGCAGAAGCATGACCAAGCATATTATTATTCTCAATGACAATAAAATGTCAATATCCGAAAATGTCGGCGCTTTTTCAAAATATCTTGCTATCATCAGATCTCGTCCCGAATACTACAATTTTAAAGCTTCCACCGAGGAAAAAATCAATACCATTCCGGGTATCGGAAAGGCGATTTCCAAAAAGCTGTATGACATTAAAACCGACATAAAAAGCCGTTTGTACACTCAGAGCACCTTTTTTGAAGATCTGGGATACCGATATATGGGACCGGTTGACGGACACAATATAAACGTCCTGACCAACGCTCTTTTAGCGGCAAAAAAAGTAAACGGTCCCGTTCTTTTACATGTAATTACCGTCAAAGGCAAGGGCTATGAGTATGCCGAACAGCACCCGAGTCTTTTCCACGGCATTTCACAGTTTGACATCGAAACCGGCGAGCCGAAGCATAAGGGTAGCAGTTTTTCCGATATATTCGGTCATTATGTATGCGAACACGCAAACAGGGACAGTTCGATTTGCGCAATAACCGCCGCTATGAGTCTCGGAACGGGGCTTGAGCGGTTTCGGCGCGAACACCCGATGAACTTCTTCGATGTCGGTATCGCCGAAGAACACGCGGTGACATTCGCATCGGGACTTGCCAAAAACGGTATGAAGCCTATTTTTGCCGTGTATTCAACCTTTTTACAGCGTTGTTATGACCAGATTATTCATGACATATCTTTACAAAAGCTGAAAATTATTTTTGCAATTGACCGGGCCGGTTTTGTCGGAGAAGACGGCGAAACGCACAACGGACTGTTTGACGTTGCCTTTCTCAATACAGTTCCCGATATCACCGTATATTCCCCGTGTTGTTACCGTTCACTTGAGGCAGACATTAACAACGCTCTTTACGCCGACAAAACAAGCTGTGCCGTCCGGTATCCGAGAGGCGGTCAGGACGAAATTGTGAAAAAGCTCCGTTATGAATTTATTGAATATTCCGAATACGGCGACATGGAGTCCGAAAACCTTATCGTGACGTACGGGCGTATCACAGCGAACGCCATCAGTGCCGTTGACAGAATCAAAGAACAGCTGAATACCGATATCGGTCTTTTATCGTTCAATCGGATTAAGCCTTTGCCGGATCATGCCGTTTCAATCATTTCCGAAAAAAAGAAAGTATGGTTTTTTGAAGAAGGTGTCCGAAGCGGCGGAGTTGGTCAGGCTCTCGCGCTAAGACTTATCGAAAGCGACTTTAAAGGCGTCTATAAACTCACTGCGATTGGCGACGAATTTGTGCACCAGGCAAGCGTCAGCCAGCTTCTGAATGAATACAAACTGGATACGGACGGAATGTTTGATGTCATAAGCGAGGATATTTAAGTGACTGAAAAAATAAGATTAGATGTGGCGGTCTGCGAACGCGGTCTTGCGGAAAGCCGAGAAAAAGCGAAAGCGTTAATCATGGCAGGTCAGGTTTACGTCAATAACGTCAAATCGACCAAGGCCGGCTTAAACATTAAAGCGGAGGATTGTATCGAAGTCCGTGGCGAAAAAATGCCGTATGTCAGCCGCGGCGGCTACAAGCTTGAAAAAGCGGTCAACGAATTCGGTTTGAAGCTTGACGGCTTTGTTTGCATGGACATCGGCGCTTCAACCGGCGGATTTACCGATTGTATGCTGATAAACGGAGCGAAAAAAGTGTATTCCATTGACGTCGGCTACGGTCAGCTTGCATGGAAGCTCCGAACAGACGAACGGGTTGTCAATCTTGAGCGGACGAATTTCCGATATCTTACCAAAGATACCGTAACCGAAGAAATCGACTTTGCAAGTGTGGACGTATCGTTCATTTCGCTGAAGCTTATCATACCCGTTATGAGAGATTTTCTGAAAGACAACGGACTTGCCGTTTGTCTGATTAAACCGCAATTTGAAGCCGGTAAAGACAAAATCGGCAAAAAAGGCGTTGTCAGAGAAATCGAAACACATTTTGATGTTGTGCATGATATCTACCAATTTGTGCTTGACAACGGATTTTCCGTTCTGAATCTTGATTATTCACCGATAAAAGGGCCGCAGGGAAACATCGAATATCTGATTTACATTCAAAAAAGCGATTCGCCGCTTTCTCACTTATCCTCACCGATTGAACAAACCGTCAGAAATTCACACGAAGTATTGAACGGAGGCTGATAGAAATGGATATCGCAATTCATGTTAATCTTACAAGAAAGAACGCCTATGATGTCGCCTGTGAAGTCTGCCGTGTACTCAGTGATCTCGGTTCAAGGATTCTGATGTCGCATGAATTTGAAGGTGTCTTTTCGGCTTTTGATATCTGCTTTCTTGAATACGAAGAAGCGATTAAAAACTGTGACGTGCTTATCACCATCGGCGGTGACGGTACCTTTATCCACGCTTCCCATGATGCGGCCGAATATGACAAGAAAATCCTCGGTATCAATGCCGGAAATCTCGGATTTCTTGCCGGTCTTGAAAAGCAAGAGCTCGGACTCTTGAAAAATCTGATTGATGATAACTACGAAATCGACCGTCGTATGATGCTCAGTATCAGTCACTATAAAGGTGACGAACCGGTAAAAAAGCACTACTGTCTGAACGATGTCGTTGTGGCAAGAGGTATGTCGCTGAGAATGTGCGATATCGAAGTCAAGTGTGACGATAAAAAGGTAAATAATTATTACTGTGACGGACTGATTTTATCAACGCCCACAGGCTCAACGGCGTATTCACTTTCGGCCGGCGGTCCTGTGGTTGATCCGACAATTGAAAGTATTATTATGACCCCGATTTGCACGCACTCTCTTTTTTCACGTTCCATGATTTTTCGACCGGAATCCGTAATCGAACTTGTTGTAACCAATCCGGATTTATGTTTGCCTGTATTAAGCTGCGACGGTGAAAAGTCGATTGATCTTGATAAAGACAGTCGGTTAATCATAAAACGTGCGGAAAGATATTCAAAAATTATCAGAATAAAGTCTGACAGCTTTTCCGACATACTGAAAGCTAAGCTTATCGAAAGAAGAGCATGAAAGGAGTAACGAGATGAAAAAGAACAGACACGAGGCAATCCTATCCTTGATTGAAAAAGAAAACATCGGCACTCAGGAGGAGCTTATGTTAAAGCTCAATGCGATGGGCTATAAAGTTACGCAGGCGACCGTATCAAGAGATATTAAATCGCTCAAGCTCGTTAAAACACCCCTTTCGGGCGGTCAGTATAAATATTCCTTCGTCAACAGTGAAACAGACGATAATGCGGAAAAGTATTATTCCATACTATCTCATTCCGTAACCGGTGTTGATTATGCCGGGAATATGGCGGTCGTGAAGTGCTATTCCGGAATGGCTCAGGCGGCGTGCGCATCGCTTGACAATCTTTTCTCTGAGAGGATTGTCGGCACACTTGCCGGAGACGATACTATTTTTGTTTTGTGTACAAATGAAAGTGCTGCTGCCCAGTTTAAATCGAAGCTGGAACGAATTATTTCCGCGGAATAAAAAATTCTTCAGAAAGGAGACGGTAATCCTTACCGGAAAAATATGCTTACAAATCTAAGAATTGAAAATGTTGCCGTAATTGAAAAAGCATCAATCTCCTTTGAAAAAGGACTGAACATATTAACCGGCGAAACCGGTGCCGGTAAATCAATTGTAATTGATTCGATCAATGCTGTTTTAGGTGAACGCACAACCAAGCAGATTGTCCGAAACGGTGCCGACAGTGCAAAAGTAACGGCCTATTTTGATTTCATCGGCGAAAACGTCATCAAGGTTCTTAAGGAGCTTGACGTTGAACCCGAAGACGACGGAAGCTTACTGATTAACCGCATCATTACGGCTGACGGAAGAAGTACCTGCCGGATCAATGGTCAGCCTGTCACGGTTTCCATGCTTCGGCAGGTCGGAAATGAATTGATTTCAATCTGCGGTCAGCATGACAGCCAGAAGCTGCTTCAGGCTGAAAATCATATTACTTATATTGATTCTCTCGGCGGTACGGATACACTGCTCGAAGAGTATCGGTCGATTTACAGAAAGGCTTGTAAAGTCAAAAGTGAGCTTGACCATCTGAAGCGAAATGATTCGGATAATCTTCAGCGATTGGACTTTCTGAAGTATCAGATCGACGAGCTTGAAAGAGCCGATATACAAATCGGTGAAAAAGAGAGACTGAACAACGAAAAAAGAAAGATAAAAGATCGTGAGAAAATCACCTCGGCTTTATATTCGGCTCACAATATCATTTCCGGCGACGAAAACACTTCCGGGTTGTGTGACGATCTTTATCAACTCAGTACATTTCTTGCTCAGTTAAGTGATTATGATTCCGAATTCGGCGAGTATGAGGAAAGCGTTGACAATCTTCGGTATGAGCTTGAGGACTGTCTGGGTGCTTTGAATGACATGATGTCTTCATACGATGACGAAGAATATGACATTGACAGTATTGAAGAGCGTCTTGACATTATATATCGTCTTTCCAAAAAGTACGGAAATACCGAAGAAGAGATGCTCGAAACGCTTGACAAGCTGAAAAATGAATATCAGAGCATCACTACAAGTGACGAGCGTGCCGCCGAGCTCGAAAAAGAATATAAAGAGATAAGCAAACAGCTTCGGCAAACAGCTTCGGTTCTTTCCGAAAAAAGACAAGCTTTTTCCGCTGACTTTGAAAAGCAGATTATGCAGCAGCTTTCCTATCTCGATATGCCCGGTGCGGTATTCAAGGTTGATTTTAAAGCCGTTGAACCGGGTATAAACGGTACGGACGAAGTTCAATTCATGCTCAGTGCCAATGCCGGACAGGAACCGAAACCGCTTTCAAAAATCGCTTCGGGCGGCGAGCTTTCAAGGATTATGCTTGCCATCCGATGTGCTCTTGCCGAAAGCGAAAGCGTTTCTACGCTTATCTTCGATGAAATTGATACGGGAATCAGCGGTCGGGCTGCGCATAAGATCGGTTATAAGCTTAAACAGCTTTCTTCGGGCTTTCAGGTTATTTGCGTAACGCATCTGGCTCAGATTGCTGCAGGGGCTGACAACCATCTGCTTATTGAAAAGAGGACGGAAGAAGGCAAGACATTTACCCTTGTAACAAACCTTGAAAGTGAAGAAAGAATCAAAGAGATTGCAAGAATTATCGGCGGTGACGTCATTACGCAGGCAACCTTGAGCTCCGCTGAAGAACTGATAAAATTTTTCGATAATCCTTGACACAACATGACAAAATCTGTATTATTGATTGGATAAACACAACGGAAAGGAAATCAAAATGCAAATATATGACGAACTTGTTGCGCGCGGTCTGATTGCGCAGGTAACAGACGAAGACGAAATAAGAGATCTGGTAAACAACGGAAAGGCCGTATTTTATATCGGGTTTGACCCGACGGCGGACAGCCTTCATGTCGGTCACTTTATGGCTTTGTGCCTGATGAAACGCCTGCAAATGGCGGGAAATAAACCCATCGCCCTCATCGGCGGTGGCACCGGCATGGTCGGTGACCCTTCCGGCAGAAGTGATATGCGTCAGATGCTGACAAAGGAAACAATTGAGCATAACTGCGATTGCTTCAAGAAGCAAATGAGCAGATTTATCGACTTTTCCGACGGAAAAGCCCTTATGGTTAATAACGCCGATTGGCTGCTTGATCTGAATTACGTTGAACTTTTACGGGATGTCGGCGCTTGTTTCTCCGTTAACCGTATGCTGACGGCTGAATGCTACAAGCAAAGAATGGAAAAGGGTCTGAGCTTCCTTGAATTCAACTACATGATCATGCAAAGCTATGATTTTCTTGAGCTTTATAAGCGTTACGGCTGCAATATGCAGTTCGGCGGCGACGATCAATGGAGTAATATGCTTGGCGGTACGGAGCTTATCCGTAAAAAGCTCGGAAAAGACGCCTATGCGATGACCATCACGCTTCTTCTTAACTCCGAGGGCAAGAAGATGGGGAAAACACAAAAGGGAGCTGTCTGGCTTGATCCGGAAAAGACCAGCCCGTACGAGTTTTATCAGTATTGGAGAAACGTTGCCGATGCGGACGTACTCAAGTGTATCCGAATGCTGACCTTCCTTCCGCTTGAAGAAATTGATAAGATGGACAGCTGGGAAGGCAGTCAGCTGAACACGGCAAAAGAAATCCTTGCGTTTGAGCTGACTAAGCTTGTTCACGGAGAAGAGGAGGCCACAAAAGCTCAGCAGGCCGCAAAAGCTCTTTTCTCAAACGGCGGAAACACGGATAATATGCCTACTACTGAGCTATCTCAGGACGATTTTACCGACGGCGAGGTCAGCGTTATTGACGTGATGCTCAAAGCCGGTATCATCAAATCAAAAGGCGAGGGCAGACGTCTTGTTGATCAGGGCGGTGTCAGCGTTGATGACGAAAAAATCAAAGACACATTGTTTACCCTTAAAGTTTCCGACTTTGAAAAAGGTCATGTTATTGTGAAAAAAGGTAAAAAAGTGTTCCATAAAGTAATCATAAAATAAGCTGAGTCGGGAGACTTTCTCCCGACTGTTTGACTTATTTTTAGGTTAATTTGAGTAATAGAATTTATAATATTTAAAATGCTCATTTCGGTTCATCGAAATGATATGCAATAATTATTTAAGGTTTGAGGTAAAGCCATGAACAATGAAAAAAGAATCTATACGATTGCAACAGCTCACCTTGACACAGTCTGGAACTGGGACTTTGAGTATGTTATTTCAACTTGCCTGAAAAATACGCTCGAAGAAAATTTCGCTTTATTTGAAAAGTATCCGGACTACAAGTTTAATTTTGAAGGTGCGTACAGATATGAGCTTTTTGAAGAGTATTATCCCGAATACTTCGAAAAACTCAGAGAATACATAGCAAACGGACAGTGGAACGTCTGCGGAAGCAGCTATGAAAACGGCGATGTCAATGTACCTTCACCCGAACTGCTGTTTCGTAACATCCTTTACGGTAACGGGTATTTTTACAAAAAATTCGGAAAACGAAGCAACGAAATCTTTCTTCCCGACTGTTTCGGCTTCGGCTGGGCTTTACCGTCAATCGCAAATCATGCAAATTTAAAGGGCTTTTCAACACAAAAGCTTTCTTGGGGCAGTGCTTACGGTGTACCCTTTGATATCGGTGTATGGCAGGGCGTGAACGGTAAGCCTGTTTTCGCTTCTCTTGACGCGAAATCCTATTGCACGGTTTTCAAAAAGGTCCGAACCAACGATACGCTCACCAAAAAGCTTAACAAAAATATGAAAGACTATCAGCTTCCTTGTACCTTTGCGTATCACGGAGTCGGTGACGTCGGCGGTGCGCCGAAAGAAGATTCGGTCAGAACCGTGTGCAGTGAAATCGCTTCAAATGCTTCAAATGAGATAAAAGTCCTTTCTTCAAGCGTCTGTGATTTCTTTGACGATCTGAGCAGCCTTTCTGTAGTTGATATCGGTCGTTTGCCGAAATGGAATAACGAACTGCTGATGACCAATCACGGAGCCGGTTCATATACTTCGAGAGGCTTCAGTAAACGATGCAACCGCCGATGCGAGGAGCTTGCCGACATGGCGGAAAGAAATGCCGTAATTGCCTCAAATGTGTGTTCATATTCGTATCCGCAGAAGTCACTTGAAAAGGCATGGAAGCGTACAATCGCCCATACTTTTCATGATGACATCACCGGTACATCGGTTCAGCGTGCCTATCAGCGCTCGTGGAACGATTATGTTATGAGCCTCAATCAGTTCTCTTCTGCGTACGAAGGCGCCTGCTGTGAAGTGATCAAGAATATGGACACTTCATGGGTCAAGGGAATCGCCGTAGTTGTCAACAACAGCATTGAGCAAGACCGTTATTCAGCTGTTGATTTTACCATTCCGAGTGCCGGATTTAAGTTCGTTCGCGTCTTTGACTCAACCGGACGTGAATTTCCGTCCCAGGTCAACAGTATTGAAAATAATATGATGAACGTTACCGTTTGCCTGAATGTCAAGGCGATGGGTTATAAAGTAATTGACGTTTTATACAGCTACGAACCGTGTAAAATCAACACCGGCCTTCGTGTAAGCGATCATGTACTTGAAAATTACAAATACTGTGTCACAATTGACAAAAACGGTGACATTTGTTCTGTTGTTGATAAAACTTTAAACAACACGGAACTTCTTAAAAAACCGATTCGATTTGAGTTGAATAAGTACAAAGGCGATAAAGAATATCCGGCATGGGAGCTTACCTATAAAGAGGTCATGAAGTACCCCTGGGAATTTGCCGAACACGGAGAATGCATGGTTGTCGAAAGCGGTTCGGCAAGAGTAACGGTCAAGGTCACGCAAACCGTTGATAAATCGACCTTCACTTACTATGTCTCGCTTTTCGCCGGCGGTCAATGGGTAAGTGTTTATAATGAAATCGAGTGGCGCAGCTTTAAACGTATTCTTCATAACGGATTTTATTTGACAGCCAAGAATGATAAAGCGGTTTATGATCTCGGTCTCGGTACCATTTCAAGAGGTCAGGCCACGAAGAAGCTTTATGAAGTTCCAGCCCAAAAGTGGGCCGATATCAGTGATAACGAAAAGAATTACGGCGTTTCTATATTCAGCGATTCAAAATACGGCTGGATTATGCCAAACGACCATTCGTTGAGACTTACCGTTTTACACTCGCCTGAAAAGTATTACCGGAATGACAGCGTGCAAGGTATGCTTGATTTTGGTCTGAACCGCTACAGCTATGCAATTTATTCGCATAGCGGAGACTACAACAACGGCACACAGATCAACGCAAGATTTTTCAATCAGCCGCTTGCTGCTTTTGTCACGAATAAACATACCGGTATTCTCACCAATGAATATTCATTCATCAACATTTCCGATCCGAGTGTAATCATCAGAGCGGTAAAAAAGGCCGAAGACTCCGACGAAGTCATTATAAGGGTCAATGAGGGAGCCAACAGAGAGGTCAAAAATGTCCTTATTTCCATGGGCAAGGGCATTATTAAAGCGAGAGAAGTATATGCTTCGGAAGAGGAAATCGGACCTGCAGTGGTCGAAAACGCTTGCCTTAAATTTGATCTTGCGCCTTATGAGGTGAAGACCTTCGCCGTAACCCTTGTTCCCTGTACGTCAGCCGGTACGGTAAGTCAGACACCTGTTGAGCTTGATTATAACGTCGATATTCTTTCTTCAAACGCCGACAGAGCCAAGACGGCCATTCCGACCATCGGTGTTACGATTCCCGAAGAGCTGTATCCCGAAACTGTCGAATGTATGGGTGTCAGATTCAAATTGAGTCCGAACAGAAACGCTCCGAACGCTGTCATTTGTAACGGTCAGACAATTCGTGTCAATTCGAACCGACTCTACTTTATTGCTGCCAGCCTTTATGGAGATAAAGCATATAATTTCGGTGTTGATGCGCATAAAACGGGAATCAAGATTCAATCTGTCAACGAAAGAATCGGCGGTTGGGATCTTTATGATCTTGCCGAAACCGCCTTTATCAAGCGCGATAAGCTTGCGTGGGAGTGCACACACACCCATTCTGCACAGGGAGATAATGTTGCTTCACAGCTGTATTTCTTTATGTACGAAATCAACACCGAGGGCATCAGTACCGTCACACTACCCGATGATAACGGTCTGCTGATCCTTGCGGCTACGGAAATTCATGACAGCAGAGAAGTCAGACTGAACACAACGCTTTACGATAGAGTCGAAAAGCGAGAGTTTGATTACAAAATGTCCATGTCCGAAAAGCGCAAATACAACAAAAATAAAAAGCGCAGCAAAAAGAAGCCCAACCAAACCTGATTTCGTACAAGGAGGTCTTTTCGTGTTCCTGTCCAATTGTCATACACATACATTTTATTGTGACGGAAAGAACTCACCGGAGCAAATGGCAGAAAGTGCCGTTGAACAAGGCTTTCAATCTCTCGGATTTTCCGTTCATTCTCCGATGAATTTTAAAAATGATTTTGCGATAACGCTTGATCGGTTGGACGAGTATTTCAATACGATTGAGCGGCTGAAGGAAAAATATAAAAATCAACTGGAAATTTATAACGGAATCGAAATTGACGCTGACTGTGAAGACTATGACTACAGCAAATTTGATTACCGGATCGCGGCCGTACATCAGCTTCATTGCTGTGAAAGAATTTACAGCATCGACGATACCCCTGAAGATCTTGCCGACTGCGTAAAAAAAGAGTTCGGCGGCTCATTTGCGGCAATGGCAAAGCAGTATTATTCGTCTCTTGCCTCTTTCGTATGTTCCGTTAAGCCGGATGTTGTGGCTCATGTTGACCTGATCACAAAATTCAATGAAAAATATAAGCTATTTGATGAGGGTAACATCGAATATCAGATGATTGCCAAGCTTTATATTGAAAGAATTTGCCTGGAGTGTCCCGATATCCTATTCGAAGTGAATACCGGAGCTATGTTCCGATGCGGCAATCAGCACCCCTATCCGGCAGATTTTATCCTGAAGTTTCTGAGCGGGCGTGGCGCAAAAATAACGCTCTCATCCGATTCGCACAGCATAGACAGTCTTCAATTCGGCTTTAACAAGGCGATAGAAATTATTAAGGAAGCAGGTTTTCACGAGATTTACTTTCTTGACGGTGGTCAATTCAAACCTCACAGTATTATGTAAAAACAAAATCCGGGTCAATCAGACTCGGATTTACTTTTGTTATAGGTTTGAAGAAAACTGTGAAATTCATTGTTCGTTTTATATCCGACCATCGTGTCAAGGCAAACGGAATGAATACTGTTGAAGATACTGATTTCAATATTCGGGTTGGTTTTTCTCAGACGTTCAATTAAAAGCTTCGTCTCTTGCCGCTTAGAGGTGCTTGATTCATTCTCATCAATCTGACAGCTCTCGGTAAACCGACAGGCACACTGCAAAAAACTCAGCCCATTATACCTTGCCCACGAGATAATGTCACGCTCAAGAATGCAGTACATCGGTCGGATAAGCTCCATTCCGGCAAAATTTTTGCTGCGCAATTTCGGCATCATGCCCTGAAGCTGCGAGCCGTAAAACATGGCCATAACCGTCGTTTCAATAACATCACTCATATGGTGACCTAAGGCGATTTTATTGCAGCCAAGCTTCTGCGCCTGGCTGTACAAATGACCTCTTCTCATTTTTGCACAAAGGTAACACGGTGAATGGTCGGTTTTATAGGCAACATCAAATATATTCGTTTCAAATACTGTAATCGGTACGTCAAGCAATGAAGCGTTGTCTTCAATCTTTTTTCTGTTGACTTCATTATACCCCGGATCCATTACGAGGAAAACAAGTTCAAAAGGAAAATCACTGTATCGCTGCAGCATTTGCATCAGCTTTGCAAGAAGCATTGAATCCTTACCGCCGGAAATACAAACGGCGATTTTATCTCCTTTTTCTATCAGCTCATACCGTTTCACAGCCCCGATAAACGGCCCCCACAGCGTTTTACGGTATTTCTTTACAATGCTTCTTTCGACTTGACTGTACGGTTCTTTGGATACACTCATTTTTTCACCGCTCATCAGATAAACTTATCAAAATAATTGCACAAATCATCAATTTTTACTTCGGCAAAATCAAGAAAATCCTGTCTTGAAAAAGTATCACTGTTTGTTGCCCAACACTTTATAATGCCGACAATTGCACCCGCGTAATAATTGGCAAGAAGCGGCACCGTACGGCTGAGCTTATCATTTTTCGGTCTTACTGTGTTGATTCTTTCTTCCAGAAAAGCGGCAATTGCATCATTCAATGCTGAATTAAAAGAGGTCGAACTTCTGTCCGTGGAAAGGGAAACAACAACCGCTCGATTTTCGTCAACAAAATCCAGAACCTTCGCAATCATATTCATACAGCTTTTTTTCATTGTTTCCGGTGTATATGATTCAGCAATCTTATCGAAAGTCAGGTTGGAAAGACTGAAATTAAAGCAGACATTCAAAAAGTCATATTTGTCAACAAAGTGCTTATAAAAGGTCGCTCTGTGAACGCCGGCACGCTCACAGATTTCAAGAACGGTAAGATCATCAAAGCTCTTTTCACCCAACAAATCAACTAAAGCGACAAACAACTGATTATAGGTTCTTTTTACTCGTACATCAACTTTCTTCATTTTTTTCACCATCCGTATTATTTATATTTTTGTAGTTTTCTGCAATTGATTTCAGTCTTTCAAGCTGTTTTCGGGCATATTTCTCAATATTGAAGCTGTTGTGGAAAAATCTGTTGGAGTATTTTCTCTTATCTTTGTCTGCCTTTTTACTTCTTGAAAAACGTAATTCAAATTGATCAAGAAGTTCCTGAACCTGACTGATTAACTCGTTCTGTGCACCGCTGATTTTTTCGTTCTGCTTTTCCACGTTGTCCTGCATATTCATATATACGTTCGTAATAGAATTTTTTACAGTATTAAACGCGGTCATGGTTGTGTCAAGCATGGAGTTGAGTTTCAACAGCAGATTTCTGATATCCAGGGCTTTTCTGAACGCGTTGATAACATCGATTACAAACACAACAAGTATCACGATAAGAATACATCTGAGAATTCCGGGATTCAGACTGTTGATAACTGAATCAACATGAGGATGAACCAGATAAACAAACGCAATGGAAGCAATTCCCCAATACAGTGTATGTTTCAGGCAAATCCGCCCTTTCAGGTTCGCAAATTCATAGGTGTAATCCCACCATCTTGCGTGAAAAAGCGTTTCCATCAAAAAACTGGTAATATATTCAACGAAATCGCATATAACCATTCCGAGCAAAAAGACGTAAAGCGGCTTGTCAGAAAACGGATTATAAAGGCATATCGTCATCACAAGAGCACCCGTACCGTAAATCGGGCACATCGGTCCGGTTAAAAACCCCCTGTTTATCAGCCTTTTTTCACCGATTGAGCAGTAGGTGCTTTCAATCAGCCAACCGACCGCGCTGTAAAAAAAGAAGATAATAATATAAGAAACAATTTTATCCATTACGTTTAATCCTTTCCACATCGGCCAAAAACTTTTTCTTGTATTTCTTGTTGACTGAATAAAGAACTTCCCTTGCGGCACAGTACTTGTCGGAAAGACTGACAACAAATCCCTCGGGCGAAGTGGGCGGGACAACCGTCAACGGCCACATATGATGAGAAATGATGCCAAGTTCAAGATCGGATATTTCGGGAACCAGTTCTTTGGCGTTCAAAGCGGCATATTTCGGGTGTTTATATCCGTGAAGCTTATGCCATCTTCCGGTTTCACCGTCACGCCAATCATAATAAAACAAATCGTGCATGGTAGCGCCTCGTGCCGCTTCGGTATATTTCAGCCCGAGTTTCTTGCAGACTTTATATGAAATATAAGCGACGGCAGTGATATGTCTCAGTCTGTCGATGTCAAGATGTTGTTCATATTGCTCCAAAGACTGAACTTCAGGTGAAAAATATATATCGCCGACAGCATCAAAAAAGCCATCGGAGTTTTCTTTTGTTAAAGCATATGTTTTGCAGTATTCGTCATAAAGCCGACTCATATTATCACTCCTTGTTATTGGTTGATCAGGCCGTCGGAAAATCTCTTTTCAAGGAAAAGAGCAACGGCGTCTTCGCTGTTTTTGCCGATAATTCCGCCTGCCTGACGTTTGACCTCATCACAGGCATTACTGACAGCATAGCCCTCATCAGCAGCCGTAAGAAGCGGAATGTCGTTCAGATTGTCACCGAAAGCGACGATCTTATCACAGCCGAGCAGATCCTTGACACGCATGGCTCCGCTCAGTTTTGAAATACCGGCACCGAACAGCTCGAGAAAATAATTGCCGGTATAATTGTCCGGGTAAAAATTGCAGCTGATTTCTTTAAATTCTTTAAGCCGTTCATAGATTGGCTCGACACGCTCTTTTTTGTCAAGAAAAACCGCATAACACGGGTGAGAAGTCTCATCTATACCGAATTTATCAACCTTGACAAAAGTCTTGTTATAAAAATTGATCCGGGAATGGACATAATCTGCTTGCGCTTGGTTGTAAAGATCGATATACTCAACCCTCATCCGGCTGTCCTTCTCAAAATACAGCATCGGCAAAACCTGAAAGTCCTGAAAAACAGCAAGTACTTTACGGATCACCGAGGGTTCAAGAGAACGACAGGACAGTGTTTTCTTTTGTAACGGATCATAAACACAAACGCCGTTCATCAAAACAAGAGGACACTTCAGATGAACGTCTTTAAACATCGGAATCACCGTAG
>JALEYA010000136.1 GCA_022779945.1 Oscillospiraceae bacterium
GACCACTTGTCAGGGCGATGCTACGAATATTGTCAGAAAGAATTACGACGATAAGCAGCTTGTTGTCTGCTGCGGCGGCGACGGAACACTGAACGAAACGATCAACGGCGTTATGGATATGCCCAACCGTCTGCCGATCGGCTATATCCCGACCGGTTCGACGAACGACCTTGCCACGACACTCGGAATTCCCACGGATATCAACAAGGCGACCGACCTGATTATGTCCGGTCACACCAACAGCTACGATCTCGGACTTTTCAATAACCGCTATTTTTCATACGTTGCGTCGTTCGGCGCTTTCACAAAATCCTCTTATGCCACAAGTCAGAAGATGAAAAACCGCCTTGGCCACATGGCATACATATTAAACGGACTCGGAGAGCTGAAGAATATCAGAGCTGTTCATATGAAAATCGAATATGACGGCGGCGTGCTGGAGGACGACTTTATGTTCGGCGCGGTTTCGAATTCGACCTCCGTTGCGGGACTTTTCCGCTTCAAGCCCGAGGACGTCAAGCTCAATGACGGCATTTTCGAACTGTTGCTCGTTAAGAAAATCAGTCTGGCCTCCGTTCCGATTGCTCTGGGAAAAATCAGAGCGCAGCAATACGACGGGAAGCAGATCATTTTTCTTCGCACAAGCAAGGTGAAAATCACCTCGGATGAGTCGGTTGCCTGGACCCTTGACGGCGAATACGGCGGCGCGCATAAGACGGTTATGATCCACGTTCTGGAAAAAGCGGTGGAAATCTGTTCCCCCGAAAACGATCTTTTCGAAAAAGACGAATTCTTTGAAGCTGACCCGATTGAGGAAGAAAAAGAACCCGTGACCGTTACGACGGAAAAGAAAAAGAGCAAAAAGCTTGGCAAGAAAGAGCGGAAGAACAGTAAAGCTGCGGCACCGGAAACGCAAGAAGAAAGTATGGAAGAGATCAATATAATTGAAGAAACAGATACAGAAGAGGAAATAATGTCGCAAAATATTGACAAAAATGAAGCGACTGTTAAAACAAACTGAAAAATGACATAAATTGTTATTAAAAAATTCTTAAAATATTAAAAAAGTTGTTTAAATTGTTGACTTTCGGACATTCTTATAGTATAATGTCTGCGTAATAACGATAATTGTATTATTCTAACCCAAAGGGAGGAATCGAAATGAGTGATTTCATGCTCTATCTTCAGGCGTTTATCGACTTTATTATGAAGCTTCTTTCTTTCTTTAAGAAGAGCGACAACACCGAAACCGGCGGGAACGGCAAAGACAATGTTACACCGGAAGCCTGATTTACGGAAAGCCGAATTTTAACCTGAAAAACAAAACAAGCGGTAAAAGTTTGCCGCTTGTTTTTTACTTATAAAAGCAAGCCCGGGCTTTTGCCTTGGACTTGCTTTTTGATGTCAGAGGTTGCCTTTATTTCATTTCATACGATTGGACCGTGACGTTTCCGTCTTTATCGACCGAAACATTGAATTGCGCTGTGTTGGCCGCCGGAGCTTCTGTCCACTGCTGCGAATAAGTGAAGTTGATTTGTGCTTCTCCCTCAGAAAGACCGACAAAACGGAACGAATCACGTCCGCCGGCTCCCTTGCCGGTACCGGTCTGAACATAGTCGCTTTTTACAAAGCAGATGACCGACTCGTCGGAAACTTCGACTTCCCATGAATACCCGGTCGTGGGGTTTGAATCGAGATTGACTACAAGGGATTTTCCGTCGGTTACATAGTCTTTGTCAATGCTGTTCTTCGGCAAAAGGGACGGAAACAAGGTCATAAGAATTGACATAAAGAATGCGATGATTTTTGAAAGTATCTTCATATACCTTCCTCCTTTCCCTTTTATTATATACCGTCCGGGAATAAATTCAAGACCTGAATTTCAAAAATCGGGAAAATTCTGCGCACGATTTTCAATTTGTAATAAATCTGTTATAATTACGAAAGCGATTTGTTATTTGTGCCTTTTATAATACGGTTGTCAGACCGAAACACGGATTTTTAGGAGAGAAAAAATGTACAATGTTCTTGTTTGTGACGACGACAAAGCCATCGTCGATTCGATTGAAATTTACCTCAAAGCGCAAGGCTACGGTGTTGTCACCGCTTTCAACGGCCGTCAGGCGATTGAAAAAATGGCTGCAGAAGAGATCCATTGTATTATTATGGATGTCATGATGCCGGTTATGGACGGAATCAAGGCCACGGTGAAAATCCGGGAGCAAAGCAACGTTCCGATCATCTTTCTTTCGGCGAAAAGCGAGGACACCGACAAGATTGCCGGCCTTGGCTTCGGGGCGGACGATTACGTTACAAAGCCGTTTAATCCTCTTGAGCTTGTCGCACGGGTCAAGTCGCAGATCCGTCGGTATGTTTCTCTCGGCTCGCTTGCGAAAAGTCAGGGCGTGATCACAACGGGCGGACTTTCGATCGACACGAACGCAAAAATCGTCACTGTTGACGGTGAAGAGGTGCGGCTGACGGCTACGGAATACAAAATCGTCGAGTATCTCATGCAAAACCTTGGCAGAACGCTTTCCTCGGCGCAGATTTATGAAAATGTCTGGCATGAGGACGCTTTCGCCTCCGACAAGACGGTTACGGTTCATATCCGCAGAATCCGTGAAAAAATTGAGTTTGACACAAAAAATCCGACTTATTTAAAGGTGGTGTGGGGCATTGGCTACAAGATCGAAAAAATCAGTAATCACTAAAACCGTCTGTTTTCTTCTTGCCGTTATTTTTGTTTTTACGGGGTTTCTGACCGGGTACAATTTTTTGGTTACTGTCATGGACAGTGCACGGACGGAAAGCGGACGCTTTTTCTACTATGCGGCGCAGGACTGTGTTTCGGATTATCTTCAGTTCGGGAAGGATTTCCGGCTGACCGAAAGCGATATGTTTGCCCGTGAAAAAGAGAAGTTTATCTCGACGGCGGTTTGTTCCTCTGTTGTGTTCGGGGACGGAAGCGAAAAGGCTTACAAAGCCTACCGCAAGTCTGTTGAACAAGCGGCGAAAGAGAATATGGTTGATAATTTACAGGGGCTTTCATATCCGGAGTTTTTTGAACGGTATTTTCAGGAATGCTTCCGTCTTGAAAAAATCAGCGACTGTTCTTTAAAATATCACGGTATGCTTTTTGACTTTGCCGACGGCTATCATTACGACGAAGACAATCCGGATTATGATTACGATGAGGTCGCTACGACCTATGTGCCCGATGACGTTACGGCTCCGGTTGCAACGACGACCTTTACCGGGACATATTACCGGGATGACGAGGCCGGAAGACATAACTATATTGAAACGGCTCTTCCCGATTCGCTGAAATCGAAAAAACCGAAAAACAGCGACGCTGCCGTGTATATCTGCAACGCACAGTGCGATGGGGAGTATTTTGACGGTTGGTATGCGTTGACGGTCGACGCCGGGAATACGATTTCCTATCTGTCCGATAATTCGGGATTCGGGAACTACGACAGCTATTCCTATTTTTCAAATTCGGCACAGCGGGAAAAAAGTGCGCTCAGCGAATACAAAAATATGTTTTTCGCCCTTTTCAATAAAAAGACCGGAGAAGTGATTACGAATATGCCGGGAAAGCTTGACGAAAAAACGGTAGAAAAAGCGTTCCTTGACTATGACTATAACGCAAGCTTTGATTTCGGAACCGAAGAATGGACGAACGGGAAAGGTGTTCCGGAGGACAGCCGCGCGGTTATCGGCTTTTCGTATTCCGATTATGAGATGGATCGGTCAATTCTCGGTAATTATCGGATGTATCTTGCCTTTGACGAAACACTCGGCGGCGGAGAGGACGCTTTCAGCTCGATTGTCGAAAGCTATGAAAGCTTTTCTTCTTCGGCAAATGCCGCTTTTACGTTTGTTATCATTTGTCTT